>JAIYEJ010000108.1 GCA_027487055.1 Methylotenera sp.
ACACCAACTGCTAAAATTGCCCAAAGCGCATTTACTACACCATAATTAACCGCAATTGTGCCGCCAATTGCTTCTAATACTAAGAAAGAAATTGCACTTAAAGCGGTATTAGAAACACGAAATATTGACCATTTTCGAAAAGATCTAGGGGTAAAACGCAGTGCGTAATCTTCAATAGATTCATTTGCAACCCAAGTATTGTAGTCGCGACGCACTTTTACGATGCGCTGAATAGGCTCGGTTTTATCAACCACAGTCGAAGCGAAACTCAAGTTATCCAAACTTAATCCCCAATAATTCAATTTTTTTATTCAGCATATCAATATTGCACAGCAACAATCATGCCTTGGGTTATAAAGTTACCCAAATATATAGTAATTAATTTGGCGTGAAAAATATGTACGTAGAATGACGTATTTAGACATTGTAATTTTTTTCTTGTTTACAAAGCGAATCACTAGGTTGGCTAAGAATATGATCACGCTCTGCAATCCTAGTCATGCATGACTAGACTCACGGCTACACTTAAGTGTTAAACAAATTAATAAAAAACATGCCCTGCAAGCCTAATGTATCTTTGGTTGCAGGGCATTTCTAAGAGCCTTTTAAAACTTTTATTATAATTAATTTAACTTTTTATGCGGCTACCAGCCAATATGCGCCCGCCATCAGCATGGTGTATGCCAAACCGTGGTGTAGCCATTTGCGTAACTTGACTTGTTGCGAGCCAATTAACACGCCAGTAGCATGCAACATCGCTGTAGCGATGAGCATGCCTGCAAACGCGGTTAATTGAGATGGTGTTTGCAATTCAAGCCCGTGCGCCATGCCGTGCAAAATAGCTAACAATGCGGTGATACCTAATTGGGCACTTAACTGCATTGGTAAGCTTATTATTAGCAATAGGCCCATAGCCATCACGCTGGCGGCAATGGCGGTTTCTACGCCGTCAAAGCTCATGCCTGCTATACCTAGCACTGCACCAACTACCATCATGCCCATAAAGGTCAGCGGCAATTGCCAGCGTGCTTTGCCACCGAGTTTAGCTGCCCACACACCCACGGCTAGCATGACCAGTAGATGATCCCAACCAGTCAACGGGTGCATAAAGCCAGCAAAAGCACTTTGCAAGCCATGGCCGGGGTGGGCAAACGCTTGATTTGAAATTAAACCGAGTAATATTGCGATTAAAGATTTAGTCATGATGCATTCCTTTTTTAAAGCATTAATCCATGTTTTTCAATAAATTGCACAATCTCTTCTAAGCCTTGGTTGACCTTGAGGTTGCTAAAAATAAATGGTTTCTCACCGCGCATGCGCTTAGCATCTACCGCCATCACTTCTAGGGAAGCGCCCACCATAGGTGCTAAATCGATTTTATTAATGACGAGTAAGTCAGACTTAGTAATACCAGGCCCACCTTTGCGTGGGATTTTTTCGCCTGCTGCGACATCAATTACGTAAATAGTTAAATCAGAAAGTTCGGGACTAAAGGTAGCGGCGAGATTATCACCACCACTCTCTACAAAGACAATATCTAGGGTTTGAAAGCGCTTACTGAGTTGATTTACCGCCTCCAAATTCATTGACGCATCTTCACGAATAGCTGTATGTGGGCAACCGCCAGTTTCCACACCGATAATGCGCTCTGGCACTAATGCTTCATTGCGGGTTAAAAAGTCGGCGTCTTCTTTGGTGAAAATATCATTCGTTACCACGGCAATGTTATACACATCGCGTAAGCGCTGACAAAGCGCCAAAGTGAGCGCGGTTTTACCAGAGCCAACAGGCCCGCCTATGCCAACACGAAGTGGTTCTTTAAATTGTTCAACTTCTGGTGTCGGTGTTGCAAATTGTGTATGTATTTTCATGATCTAAATAGCCTGCTATATTGAGTTTCGTGTAAGCACCCAGCAATGCTGAGCAGCGGATTAAAGTTACTGATTTCTTCTTCTGGTAACGCCATTACTTGAATCACAACACTTGGTAGCGTTTCACCTAATGCGAGTAAAATCTTTTGTCCTGCCACTTGCCCTAATGGCACAGATTTCATACAGGCACTGGCTTGATTTTCTAACCACCCCCATGCATAGCCTTGCAACATATCTTGTGCTGGAATTTGCCAAAACTGCGCGACGGCAGCGTAAATAGTTGGAAAGGCAGGTTCACTTAGAGTTTTGACGGATAATAATAAATCATCAGGCAATTCTTTTAAGTCATTGAGCAACCGGACTAATGAGTAACCCATTTGTTTTGTTTCTGCCAAACCCTCGGCGGTATCACGCCCCGCTTTATAAAATGCATCCCACTCATTCACCGCTTGCATGTCGCCCACTTGCCATGCTTGATATAAGCGATATAAGACAGGCAACTCAAAATTAGCTTGATAGGTGTGCAAAACGTCAATTATCCATGTTTTAGCAGTCTCTAAGTCGCTTACATCACCGCACTCTATTACCCATTCAAGACCTTGTGAGTAACTATATGCTCCAACTGGCAACATCGGGCTAGCGAGTTGCAGTAATCGGCTAAGGGCTAAACTACTCGCCATGTTTTAGACTTTTTTTGCTAAGTTAGGTTGGCGTAGATTGCTTAAGGCATCTACATCGAGTCCATGTCTGTGCCCGCCACCATAGGCGCCCGCCTCGGGCTCAAATGGCGCCATCGTTTCTGCTACTTGCATGCCTAGACCGATTAGCATATCTTTTAACACATAATCTTGCTCAAGCCGCAACCAACTATCACCAATTTGCAAAGGCACATGACGGTTACCTAGATGATAAGCCGCGCACATTAAATCACGCTGCGTTGGCGCTATCACGTTATAAACTGGCTCTTGCGCGGCAACCACCCTCACAACTATTGATTTACTATTAAGTGCATCTGCTGATTTCAATAAATCCCCACCACGCAAAATAATACCACGCGTTAAAAATAAGGCCGCTTCTTGCCCTGAGGCAAGTTTGCAGCGCAAACGGCTTTTTTGGCGCAAATCGAAAGGCAACTCGAGTGTGTCATCAATGTGACCTGATACTGTAATACGTTCGGTTAAGTGAATCATGATTAGAATAAAAAGTATCTTTGTGCCATTGGCAACACGGTTGCAGGCTCACAAGTGAGCTCCATGCCATCCGCAAGCACTTGGTAAGTTTCTGGATCAACCTCAATTTTTGGCATCCAGCTGTTATGAATCATGTCTGTTTTCTTGACAT
>JAIYEJ010000141.1 GCA_027487055.1 Methylotenera sp.
ATTGGCCCAATGGTCTGGCACTAACCCTCTAACAACTTCGAGTAATCTAAACATTCAATCACCTGGAAACGATGCTACTTTAGACGTTGGTGGCGGAGGAGATTCTGCCACAGTGCAAATAACCGCGCCTTGGGTAATGACAGGAAGTTATGTGGGTCCGTTTAGGATTCGAGGAACAAATACAACCTTATACGGCCCTCCAACTTGGGGTTCGTCAACAACATATTTCCCATTATTTTGTGTTAAATCTAATGGATTTGTTGGTTTGAAAACTGAAACCCCTAGTGAAATGTTAACGCTAAATGGAGGAAATGCACTAACCTTGAATAGTGATTTTATTGCTAGAAATGGAAGTTTTCGAACTCAAAATTCTGCTGGCATCACCAATTTCAAGGTTGATGGTAACGGCTTGCTAATTGCACGGCAAATTGATGTACATTTAGATCCAATCCCAGATTATGTCTTTCATGCGGCATTTGACAAAGATAGTGCAGCGCATTATCAAAATATTGGCATTTACAAACCAATGACACTCCATGAAGTTGAAGCTTATGTTAAAGTTAATAGGCATTTACCAGGTATTAAAAGTGCAGCGGATTATCAAGAAACGGGCTCTATTAATATTGGTGAACTACAACTAAAATTGTTGCAAAAGATAGAAGAATTAACATTATACAATATTCAACTCATGAAAGACTTAGAGGATTTGAAGAAAAATCAGACTGAATTAGTTGTGAAGATGTCAAATATAAATCAATAATGTATGAGGATTTCATTTTTAACTGTTGCATTTTTAAGTCTCTTTGTCTTCAATTCATGCAAAGACAAAGACCCCAAAATTACAAATGTGCTTGAACTTCCAGAGGAAACGACAGCTTTTTTTGTTAATTACCAAGTAGGGACAAAGTGGATTTATCAAGACATCACCAATACAAATATTTATGACACAATTGAACTCATTTCTAAAAAGCAGAGAGATGTAAATTCAGGTAATGGAATTTTGTCAAAGGGTTTTGAATTATACTACAAACCAATAATATCTAAAGATTTTACTGTAACAGTTACACCTGGCGTAAACAATACAGTTTATGTAAAAGTAGATCCTTTGGTTACGGCATCTGGTGCGGTTACATTTGAAAACAAAAATGGCATTTGGAACTCAGGTGTAATTTACTATGATAGCCTTAATATCAAAGGCACGATGTTTTATAAAGTTATTAATAGCTTATCTCACTCGGACTTTCATGCGTTTGTTTATTACGGAATAAATCAAGGATTAATAGCATTTTCAAATATGAATGGCAGTAGAAATTTAAACACTTTTATACTTATCAAAACCATTAGGCCATGAAAAATATATTAAATAAATTAGTTGTATTGGTTTTATTAACTATAATCAATAAAACAGTTTCCGCACAACCATCAGAGCCAGGTTTTCCCGCTGCACTTCAATATAATTTGGTTTCAAGTAATTTGCCAATTGTTAATCTACCTTTTATTGACAACGAAGAATTAAAAACTGCGGATACATGTAAAACTTGTGCAATGACCTTTGGAGTTGATGCATTTGCCCCGTTTGATTTTTGGCAGAAAAGTGAATTACAAGTAATTAACAACAACTTTGAAACTGTGGAGATTTACAGGGTTAAAGTAAAATCTCTTACAGCCAATGCCTTACATGTAATTTTTGAACATTTTGAATTAGGGCCCAATTCCTTAATCTATTTTTACAGCCCTAAAGATACTACAAGGATTTTAGGTGCCTATTCGATGTACAATAATAAGGCAGATTCCTCATTTGCAAGTAACACTATTCTCGACAATGAAATAATCATTGAGGTAAATCGAAGACCGAAAAGTAGTACCGAACCCAAAGGAACATTAAAAATAAAAAAATTTATACATGTCTTCAAAAATAGAATCGATTTTTTGAATGCATTAAATTGCCATAACAATGTTATTTGCTCTCCTTGGTACAATGATTTATGCAATGAGATTCGGAGTGTTGTCAAATTTTACTGGCATCAAGAAGGAGGCATTAATTGGTCTATGTGTAGTGGAGCTGTAATTAATGGTGGAAATGGGAATTTTGATCCAATTATTTTAACAGCTGGCCATTGTGTAGAGGGGGGGACCGACCATGCTAACTGGGAATTTTTTTTTAATTTTCAAAGTATTACCTGCAACCCTTCAACCAATGGCAATGATTTGATGATGATACATGGGGGGAATGTTCTAATAAAAGAAGGAGGTTTAGGACCTATTTGCCCAGACATTGCATTGATACGTCTGCGTGATAATATTCCTCTGCAATACAATGTTTTCCATAGTGGTTGGACAAGATCAAATTTATCCTTTCCAGTTGACGGCACAGGAATTCATCATCCAGTCGGTGATGTGAAAAAAATTTCCTTTGGCACAATTACCAATCCTTTATCGGAGCAATGTTATACAGTAAATTGGAACAATGGTATAACTCAAGGAGGCTCATCTGGTTCTCCGCTATTTGTATCAAAACAAGTGGTTGCTGTTCTATCTCATGGCAATCTACCTAGCTGTAATAATACTAATATTGACAAATACAGTTCAATTAGAAAGAGTTGGAATGTTCTACAACCGCAATTGTCTCCAAATAACGAAGAGGTTATTTCAATTCTAGGCAATGACCCAATTACTGCCTGCCAGCCCATAATAAATTTAAATAGACGATTTTTTCCAGGAAATGATTGGCAGGTAAAAAATCAAATTACTATACAAGCAGCACAGCAAGTAAATGTGTCGAATCTGGCACCCACAGTCATTAGTAGTTCTGTGATTTCGCATTTTTCACCGCGCCATAATTCAGATTATATAATCAAAGCTGGCCAAAAAATATCGATTTACCCAGGGTTCAGAATTAATGTACAAATAACTAATCCATTAACCGGTATATCTGATTATTATGATGGCAATCAGAACCGTATAATTTTCCAAATTGCCCCTTGTATGCCATTTATTGATGAATGTGGTTTAAATCATCAAAATGCTATGATTGTTCCTCTGAAAAATGGCAATATAAATGGATCCAAGGATAATTTCATGCCACCAAATTTAAGATTACTTCAATTTAAATTACACCCTAATCCGACGAGCGGCGCATTTGAATTAAACATAAGCTCTGAAAGCATCTTAAGTGAATGCATGATTTATGACAAAATCGGGACTTTGATTTATTCAATTGCCAACATAGAAAACCCGCGTAATGTAATTCAAATTCCTATTGAGAATTTCGCAAATGGAATTTATTTTGTCAAGGTCAAATCTCCAGATGGAATTATTAGTAATCAGAAATTTATTAAAAATTAAAAACTCTCTCACTGCATAAGACACTTGTAAATTCTCCCATATGGTAACAATTGAAACTGTAAGTGCCCCAACTTTCGAAGTGAATTAGATTCGACTTTTCCATTTTTGACCCCTCACCTCTTACCATATAAACGAAATCAGAGTTTATGTAGTATCTGTCAAATTATCCCTGGCACCGATTTATGGGCTACCTATACTGTGCCTTAAGTAGCTAAGCTGTAGGAAAATATCACTTACAACTTGAGGCCGAAAGCTCAAATCCCACCTATTTATTCACAAGCGAGTAACTCAAAAAAAAATAGAAATTAAATCACTTAATCAACGTAAAAAAAACTAAAATGACCAACCCAATTATCAATCATTTCAAAAAGAAAGTAAAAGCTTTATTCTTTTTTTTAACAATTTCCATTACTTCCTCATTCGCGCAGGTAACAATTTCATCTACCGTTAATTGGGACCCATCAAATCCACCCCCAACGAGCTATTCAAATGGAATAACAATAACTTCAACAGGAAAACTTACAATTCACAGCCTAAGTCTTAATTTCAACGGTGGTAAAGGAATTTCAGTAAATGCCGGAGGTTTTCTAAATTGTACAAATACTAACCTGCTACCTCAATACCCCAATGACTACAGTCAAATTTGGACAGGCATTAATGCTATTGGAGACCAAAGTCTCAATCAATACCAAACCTTACCTGATCCCAATACACTTAACGACCCAACTGCATGGAAGGGCACTTTCAATAATTCGCAAACAATAATTTCAATAAATAACTGCACTTTGGAGCAGGCTGAAAATGCAATAAAAAGTGATTTAGGTGCAATACTGGAAATAAGAAATACCAACTTTAACAACAACAACCGCAGTGTAACAATTTCCAACTACATTGCACCCGATCACAAAGATATTAATGCTTCCATAATCATGGACTGCACATTTAAATGGAACCAGGATAATGAGAACATCCTTAACTTCAATTCTATCAACCATGCCGAGCTTAGTTTAATACATGTCAAAGCAATTCGCATAGGTGGTTGTGATTTTATTAATGATGATTTTAGCCAAACATGTGAACTCACTCATGGAATTGGCATATTAGCAAACCAAAGCTCCTTTTCTGTATCCAAATCAGGAGATGTCTTTTGCTTAGATGATAAAAACTGCCTTGAAAATTGCAATCAATCTGGAATTGTCGCTGGCAACAATTTTATTAACATGTCGTATGGAATAAAATTCATCGATGTTATTCCTAGCCTTAATACAATGGTTATTCGACACTCTAAATACAGCAATACCGCATACTCCATTTATTCAGAAAATGGTCAAAATAACATTATTGCTAATTGTATTTTCAATTGTAATTATTCATTCATGCAAAATAAATTTGACTTTGGATGCTCAAATTTGAGCTACGGACCGATAAACATTAAGAGTAATGGTTCGGTGGGAATTAAAATATTAGAAAATCAATTTGAATACAATAGGAAAAAAAACATCACATTTGTTCATGTTGATGCCCCAGGATTCCAAAAATCCGAATTAAAAGCAAATAAAATGGAAATTACCGACCCAGGTTCCATTTCAAACGATGACGCAATTGGCATGTTGATATCGGGCCCGAACCAGGGAATTGAAATATTTTGTAATGAATTCAAAAACATTGGTACCGACATACATATTGCCAGCAGCTCGGTATCACAATTTTTGGGGACTGATCAAACACATGCAGGCATGAACAACTTTTCACTGCCAATATCTACGAGATATAATATAGTGGACAATAATTCACTTAATGGCTATTACTATCTTAACAACTCGGCTACTGGAAATTGGATTCCAACAAATGACCCTATTCTATTTTTTCCTAAAACCCCAGTTTCAAATTCTAACAATCTTACTAATTGCAATATACTTTGTAGTCAGTACAATAATACAGCTGACTTAAATCTCATTGAAATAAACAATTTACCTACTTTATTCCCAAATCCTGTTGAAAATGAATTAGTTATAAAAAGCAACAACCGATTAAACAATTATAAAATCTATAACCAAGCGGGTGCTTTAGTTCTGGAAAGTCAACTTAATGTGCCTCTGAACGAAATCAAGATTCCATTATCAATCAAATCTGGATTTTATTGTATATTGGTTCAAGATAATACAATGCAATACCATACGTTGAAATTTATTAAAAAATGAATATTGACAAGCTAATATACATTCTACAGCTATTTTTAATTGCACTTATTCCCAAAGTAGCAACAAGTCAATATAGCAATATTTTAATTGCCGATCAAGCGATCAAATATCAGAATGGGAAATTAGCGATTGAAACCTTACCTGGAAATTTTCAACAAACCAACTCAACCGCTCTGTCTGATATCCATGGGAATTTAAAAATATACTTTGACGGATTTAATTTAAGAGATAATGGCGGCCGGCTAATTTTGGGAGATAGCCTCAATAGCGATCAAATACTCAACCCTAAATTTTTACCATTTTCACCCAGAAAAATAGGATTCATCTGCACCTCTAATGAATCCTTGTTGTCTGGATTAGATTGCCATAGAACCTTCTACAGTCACTGTACATATCGTATTCTTGAATTTCAGGATAATCAGTGGCAGATAACCCATA
>JAIYEJ010000323.1 GCA_027487055.1 Methylotenera sp.
AGCTAAAAGGCAACATTTGCAAGTTACAGCTGATGTTAGCTCACAGCATTGCCATTTAACTGATCATGACATTGGTTACTTTAATTCGTATGCCAATTTAAAACCACCTTTAAGAAGCAATAGAGATAAAAATGCATTATGCCAAGGCCTTAAAGATGGCACGATAGACGCCATTTGCTCTGACCACAGCCCAGTAGATGATGATGCCAAATTATTACCATTTCCTGAAGCTGAAGCTGGTGCTTCTGCATTAGAGTTACTTTTACCCTTAACGCTTAAATGGGCCAAAGAAAATAAAGTTAGCATGTTAGAAGCTATCAAAAAAATCACAAGTGAGCCAGCCAGTATTTTGGCCATTTCAGGGGGCGATTTAAGCATTAACGCAAATGCAGATATTGCGATTTTCAATCCAAATTTAGAATGGAAAGTAAGTGCGAATGAGCTTAAAAGCCAAGGAAAGAACACACCTTTTTTAGGGATAGAAATGCAAGGAAAAGTAAAATACACTTTGCTGAATGGGCAAGTTTCACACCAGCATTAATTGTGTTTATGAACGCGCTGATTTTGAAGTGCTTGACGTTTTTATAAAACTCACAGATAGTGAGCCCTTAAGTAAAAAAATGTTAATTTTTTTGTTTTAATGATTGTTATTGGGGAGTAAGGATGAGTTCACTTTTTAGTTCATTAGGCTGTTGTTTTTGGTGGTTTATTGCTGGGACTTTACTTGGCTGGCTTCTTAATAAATGGTTATGCAAATGCTGTTGCAATTCCACGCCTAGCACAGGCAGCACGACACAAGCACAAGCATTAGATATAAAAGCAGCAACTGTAGCGCCTACTGTCGTTAAAGCGTCAGAACCACCTAAAGCTGTTGAACCTATGGTGACTGCGCAAGATGCAGCAGTTAAACCTAAAGCTACTAAACCCAAAGCTGCTAAACCTAAAGCGCCGGCAAAACCTAAAACTGCGCCAAAGCCAAAAGCCGCTAGTATTGATATTGCTGCTGCTAAAAATGCGGGCTTTATCATTAAAAATGCAGATGATTTAACAGTGATTGAAGGCATTGGCCCTAAAATCAACGATTTGTTTAAAAATGCAGGGCTTAAAACGTTTGCCCAAGTTGCCGCAGCAAGCGTGCCTCAGATGCGAAAAATCTTAGATGATGGCGGTCCACGTTTCCGCATTGCGAATCCTGGCACATGGGCACAGCAAGCAGGCTTAGCAGCCGCTAACAAATGGGCAGAACTCAAAAAATTGCAAGATGAGCTTTCAGCTGGTTTAAAAAAATAATCTTAGGTGACCAATATGCATAACGATCAATCGAGTTACTCCCGTTGGAGTTGGATAGTCGCGCTTATCCTCGCCATTATTTTATTATGGATGTTATTGACTGGCCACGGCCCAAATACATCTTGTTGCGCTCCTGCTTCAGAATCTATAGTGTCAGAGGCTGTGCCAGTGACGGACTCTTCTGTCATCACTCCAAAATTTGGATTTACTGCGTCAGCTACAGATTTTGCTAGTAATGGAGAGAGTGCAAATGTGAACTGGGTTACCAATGCTGAGGCGCTTAAAGCCTTGCTAGTAGGTGGTGATGATATTCAAGCACAAGGGGATGACGAAGAAGTGGTACTCAGAGGCACTGTAAGTTCGGAGAATACTAAGCAGAAAATCGGCACTGATGCACAAGCCTTTTTTGGGTCTGATGTCACTGTTGATAATCAAATCATAGTCAACGGTCCAGCACCTACGGTAGTAGCACCACCATCAGCAGCGAAACTTTATTTTGATACAGGTAAAGACGCTTTAAATGCTGATGCTGCGACTTCACTTGCACCAATTATTGAATGGCTCAGTGCACATCCTGATTCAAAAGCAATTCTATCGGGATTCCATGATGTACGTGGGAATCAACAGTCTAATGAAGACCTTGCTTACCGCCGCGCCAAGGCAGCACAAGCCGCATTATTAAATGCAGGCGTAGATGTGATGCGCATTGAGTTTGTGAAGCCAGAAGTGGTTGAGGGTGGTGGCGATTTAGCTGAAGCCAGACGCGTTGAAGTTTCAATCAAGTAGTTAATTTTTATATTAAAAAAGCCAGTGAAATGAACTGCACCTTAATAAGTTAGACATTAATGTCCAACTTTTTGGGGTCAGATCAAAATTCATTGGCTTTTTTATTTGGTTTTGGCAATTAACTCTAGCCTAGACAAAAATAACTTAAACCATCCCTAAATGATCTAACCCTGAAGAATTATCTCTTAATTTTGCATCTTTACCATGCAATTTAATTTTTAGTCTCAAATCGTTCACCGAGTCCGCATTACGTAATGCATCTTCATAAGTCACAGTACCAGATTCATGCAGGTCAAATAAGGCTTGGTCAAACGTTTGCATACCAAGTTCGCGTGAGCGGCTGATAATCTCTTTAATTTCGTGCACATCACCTTTAAAGATTAGGTCTGAAATTAAAGGCGAGTTAATCATGATTTCAATCGCCGCCGCACGACCGATGCCATCTGCTTTAGGAATTAAACGTTGTGAAATAAAAGCGCGCGTATTAAGCGATAAATCCATTAATAACTGATGTCGACGCTCTTCTGGAAAAAAGTTAATTATCCGATCAAGAGCTTGGTTTGTACTGTTTGCGTGTAGTGTTGATAAACATAAATGGCCTGTTTCCGCAAAAGCAATTGCATAATCCATGGTCTCACGGTCGCGAATCTCACCAATTAAAATCACATCTGGTGCTTGGCGCAATGTGTTTTTTAAAGCAATGTGCCAGTTATCTGTATCTACACCAACTTCTCGCTGTGTGATGATGCAATTGACATGCTCGTGAACAAACTCAACCGGGTCCTCAATGGTAATAATATGCCCGTAACTATTTTCATTGCGGTAGCCGACCATTGCTGCTAGTGAGGTTGATTTACCTGAGCCAGTTCCGCCCACAAAAATGACTAAGCCTCGCTTAGTCATCGCAATATCTTTTAACACTTCAGGCAAGCCTAAGTCTTCAAAACTTGGAATTTTTGAGGTGATCGTTCTGAATACAAGACCTACGGTACCACGCTGTACAAAAGCATTCACACGAAAACGCGCTACTCCAGGGATACCAATTGCAAAGTTACATTCATTGGTCGCATCAAACTCTGCGGTTTGCTTGTCGTTCATGATTGAGCGTGCAATTTCACGCGCCTGCTGGGCTGTGAGCACTTGTGAACTCACAGGAGTTAATTTGCCATC
>JAIYEJ010000022.1 GCA_027487055.1 Methylotenera sp.
CAACTTTAGCTTTATGATTGCTGGTTTACATAATAAACTTTACTTTACAGGGAGTGGAAATTTTAGTAGTGGCGCACTTGTAATTGCCGAAGGAATGGTGCCTGCCGCTGTACCAGCTAATACCACCAATGTTTATGAAATGTTTGCGCGTGTAAAAGTATGCGATAGTGCACTTTTGGAAAAAAATTGCACGCAATATCCTAATGGTAATTATAAGCCTACTGGCTTAATTCAAAAAAATGCTAAAAGACTAAATTTCGGTGCATTTGGTTACTTAAATGATGGTAATCTGACAAGAGATGGTGGAGTTTTAAGGGCAAAAATGGGCGCTGTAGGCCCTAAAATAACTATTCCAAATGCGGCAGAGATTATTAACCCGAATGCAGAATGGAATGAAAATACGGGCATATTTACTAACAACCCTGATCCTACAGCTGCTGCATTAGCAGGCGTAACCAATAGTGGTGTCATTAATTATTTAAACAAGTTTGGTTTAACAGCACCAGGTTACAAAACTTTTGACCCAGTAGGTGAGCTTTATTACACAGCGATTCGCTACTATAAAAATCTTGGTAATGTTGCTTCTTACACGAACAACTTGGATGCAAACAGAATTGATGGTTTCCCAGTATTTACAAACTGGGAAGATCCAATTAAATACTCATGCCAAGCAAATTTTATTATAGGTGTGGGTGACACAAATACGCATGCAGATGCTAACTTACCCGGAGTAACTATCGCTAGAAATGCTGCTAGAGAGCCTGTTGTGCCGCCAGAAGTTACTACAGATACTACCATAAACGTGAGAACAGCAACCAATAAAGTAGGCGAATTGGAAAATGTTGGGTATGGTGATTTGGGGGATAGAAATCCATCTTGGTGCTGCAACAGTAATAGCTATCTGATGGCAGGATTGGCTTATGATTCCCATACTAAAGATTTGAGATCAGATTTTGCTGGCAAACAGACAATCACAACGTATTGGTTAGATGTACTCGAATCTGGCGATCGAAGCAATTTAGGTGGTGCAGGTTGGCGAAATCAATTTTGGTTAACAGCAAAATATGGTGGCTTTAATAATGCTTCTACAGATATTGATTACGATCCATATGCAACCAGTGTGACAGCGCCACCATTAGCAGATTGGGACGCTGATGGCAATGGTGACCCAGACAATTATTACAGAGCTAACAATCCGCAAAGAATGATTGATGGTTTAAATAACGCATTCAGTGATATTGTTTCTAAAGTTTTGGGATCTTCGAACGCATTTGCAACAGTCAGCCCGCTAGTGACTACTAATGATCTTGCTTATGCAACTAGCTATAATGCTGATGGATGGACAGGTAATGTGATTGGTAGCTCAGTTACTTTTGACACAAATGGCGCACCAGTTACCACTAAAGTATGGGATGCCAACGCTAAGATTGATGCTCAAAATTGGAATACAGGGCGCTTTATTGCGAGTGCTAGTTGTGGCATTCCAACAGCCGCAGGAACTAAAACTTGCACAGGTGTACCATTTAGGTTAGCAAGTTTGGCAGCAGCAAATAAAACAGATTTGTCGACTGTAACAGCTGATCAACAGAAAATACTAGACTATTTACGTGGCGATCGTTCAAATGAAACCACTGCAGGTGGAATGCGAGTTAGAACAAGTGTGCTTGGAGATATTGTTAACTCTAAAGTCATTGCTGTGGGTAAACCTAGTGAACCATATGATGAAGCACTTAATCCTGGCTATGTACCATTTAAAACAGCCTATTCAAGCCGTATTAATATGGCTTATGTTGGCGGCAATGATGGTATGTTGCATGCTATTAATGGCACCAATACTGTTAATGGTGGTAAAGAGTTATTTGCTTATGTACCAAATCCTTTATTTAACGGCCCTAACAGTACTCCTCAAGAAGATGGTTTAGCAGCCCTTACCAAGCCAGCGTTTATACATCATCAATATGTTGATGCTACACCGGTTGTACGTGATGTTAACTTGGGTACAGATGCTTCTCCAAATTGGAGATCGCTATTAGTCGGAGGTTTAGGAAAGGGAGGCAAGGCTTATTATGCACTCGATGTAACAAACCCAAGCACCTTAAGTAATGAATCTAATCTAGCTAGTGCCGTTAAATGGGAATTTACCCATAATGATATGGGTTATAGTTTTGGCAAACCCGTATTAGTTAAGATTAATGCCAATGATGGTTCAACAGCTTACAATGGTTGGGCAGTTATCGTTACATCTGGCTATAACAATGCTGACAGAAATGGCTACTTTTTCGTCTTAAGAGCAGATACAGGGGCATTACTTTACAAAGTGCGTACTTACAGTACTGCCCCAACAACAGATGCTGGATTAGCACATGTGAATGCTTATGTTAGTAATTCAGCAGATTTTAAAGCTGACGCTGCTTATGCAGGTGATTTATTGGGAGGCTTGTGGCGTTTAGACTTAACTACAATGACTGTTAAACAAATTGCTGATCTTAAAGATAGTTCGGGCATAGCACAATCAATCACAACACCGCCTATGATAGAAGTTGATCAAGCAAGCAATTCACGGAATGTATTTGTGGGCACAGGCAGGTTGTTGGACGAGTCAGATTTAGGTAGCTCAACAAAAAACACTATATATGCAATTACTGATGGAATATCTAATTTTGGTGCTTTTTTTGTAGATGCTACACTACCAACAGGCGTTACATTCCCAATTAGACGATCAAACTTAAACAACAATAGTATTACTTTTGCAAGTGGTGGGGTAGGTTCACCAGCCCCTAATTCGATTGGTTGGTTTGTAGATTTGCCAGATGGCTTTCTTGTCAATGTTGATATGGCAACGAATGCCGGCGTGGTAGCCGTTGTGGCAAATAAACCTACTTCTGCAGTTTGTAGCAACGCTTCAACCAGCAATGGAGTAAGTCGTGTTTATGCTTTTAGTTATGGTAGAGGCGCATCTGCTATCAACAATGTAGCAGGTTATA
>JAIYEJ010000229.1 GCA_027487055.1 Methylotenera sp.
CGAATTGTATCGCCGATGCCTTCTTGCAATAGCAATGACAACGCCGCTGTTGAGGCGACAATGCCTTTGCTGCCCATACCCGCTTCGGTTAAGCCCAAATGCAGAGGATATTCGCAACGTTTAGC
The DNA here is from genome assembly GCA_027487055.1 of Methylotenera sp. GTDB lineage: Bacteria > Pseudomonadota > Gammaproteobacteria > Burkholderiales > Methylophilaceae > Methylotenera_A. The sequence continues at coordinate 126 of JAIYEJ010000229.1, forward strand.
AAGCTCGCGATAGACTTTGACTAAATCTTGCACATTACTTACTTTGCAAGAAATAATGATTTGATTCGGGCTTAAGCCAATATCCACAGCCTGCTGCGCGCTTTCGAGTGCAGATTGAATCAGCGCTTCGCGCATTAACTCATCGGCAGACATTGGGCTGGCCGATTTGCCGTTGTCATCCATCATCTGCGCCATTTTGGCTTGGTCTAAACTACCCCAATTCACCCCAATACGCACAGCTTTTTGGTAATGAATGGCGGCCTCTATCATTGCAGCAAACTGCTCATCGCGTTTACTGCCTTTGCCAACATTACCGGGGTTAATCCGATATTTAGCGAGCGCCTTTGCGCAATCTGGGTAAGCGGCGAGTAGCTTGTGGCCGTTGTAGTGAAAATCGCCCACCAGCGGCACATCACAGCCCATGGCATCTAGCCCTGCACGAATGGCGCCTACTTGCGCGGCAGCTTCAGGTGAGTTTACCGTGATACGCACGACTTCTGAACCCGCTTGCCACAATTCATACACCTGTTGAATGGTGGCTTTAGCATCGGCGGTATCGGTATTGGTCATGCTTTGCACCACTACGTGTGCGGGCGTTGTGCCTTGCAGACCGCCACCAACGGGCACATGACCTACCATGACTTGTATACAATTACGACGCATAAATTTATTTTTCAAGCTTAATATGCGCAACGTTATTGCGCGAATATGGCGCTAAATCATATGATTTACCATTCATGCTTAAGCTGGTTGCGCCTGCATTACCCACCGTTATATCGACTGGCAACGTAGCATTAATTGTCTCACGGCTGCCAGCAAAAATTGTCTTGCTATAAATCTCTCTGCCATTGCTGTCTATCACACTTACCCAAGTTTCTTGCGTTGCAGAAAAATCTAGCCTACCGACACCTGCCACGTTAGCAACTTCGTTTGGAACCACAGGCTCAGCAGCAGCGGTAGCTACAGGTGGCACTGGTGTTAAAGGTACTGGCGCAGTAGGAACAGCTAATTCTGCAGGCGCAGTATCACTTGGCAATGGTGCCGTTACTTGTGCTGAAGCACCTTCTGACAGCGTTGTATTAGTTGTTGCTGCTTCTTGCGGTGAAGGAAGCGTAAGCTCAGTAGATGCTTGTAAGGCAGCTTCTCTTTCAGCCATGGGCAGTGCTGGCTCTGGCAGTGCTAGTGGTTGAATATTGCCTATATTAGTAATTTCTTTTGTAGGGCTTGGTTTTTGAACATAGTTTTGATAAAAAAGCCAAATGCCTAAGCCAAACAAAACTGTAAGTGCCGCTAAGCCATATAAACCTGTTTTGGGTTTTTTATAGCTTGTCATTTTCATATTGGCACTTGGTTTAACAATCATCTCATGCGGCACACTGCTTGGTACCATAATGCTATAGGCTTCTAGCAAAGGTTCTGAAGAAATTTTAAGTTGTTTTGCATAATTGCGAATAAAACCTCTCACGATAGTTGGTTCTGGTAAAGAGACAAAATGATCAGCCTCTAAAGCCTCAATCTGTTTAACGCTCAGCCTTAATCTTGTCGCAATTTCTTGGATCGTTAAGCTTTGCTCCTCGCGCGTTGCTCGCAGCACTGCGCCACACTTTGAAATTTGACTCATCGCACCATTTTGACTATCTTCTGACTCCATTGGCGAAAGGTCAATCGCCTGAACAGCCTCTTGAATAGTATTCCTTATCGATTCTGTGATTTTGCGCGCCATGTAATCACCCTATTTTAATTGTTCACTGAATTTGCAACCGTTATAAAATAATTTTTTCACGTCACACTCATTACTTCTGCCCACTTAGCATTAAACGTGTTTCCGCAGATTTTGGATATTGCTGGCGCAACTGCAGCGCGTAACTTGCTGCACTATCTTTATCGCCAATTGCGCGCGAAATTCTGTAGCCCAACCATAAGGTTTCTGCATTTGGTGATGCTAGCAATGCATTTGATAAGGTTTGTTTTGAGTCTTGCAAATCACCACGATTAAATTGAATCTCGGCTAATTTGGTTGCCGCAGAATGCGTCAATGGCTGCAAAGCCAATGCTTTATTTAAATAAATTTCTGCATTTTTAATATCTTTTTTGCGTGCAGCACATATGCCCGCATTGGCATAAGCCAAATTCGGCGTGGCATATAAGGGGTTTTTTACCGCTTCTAAAAAGTGTGGGATAGATTCATCGTAGCGCTTACGATCACATAAAAAGATGCCATAGTTATTATGTGATTCAGAACTTTTTGGCTCAACTTGTATTGCTTTATTGAAATTGGCATCTGCTTTTGCATCTTCTCCCAGCGCCGCATGCACAAGTCCCAAACCGTTATAGGCTTGACCGTAGCTTGGGTCTATCTGTACAGCATAATTAAATTCATCCAAGGCAATACCATACTTGCCTTGTTGATAATAAGCCGACCCTAACTCTGCATGTGAGCGCGCACGCGCTTTGAGTTTGGTTTCACCATATGCAACTGGCTGACTAGGTGTCGCGCACCCAAATAGAAATACTGTAAGCATGAAAACAATACTAATTCTGATACCCATTACAATCATGTAACCGCCTCTATTGAAATCGTTTTCCCAGTTGTCCGCTTGGTTTTATCTAATACTTTACCTGCCAACTGGCCGCAAGCTGCGTCAATATCATCGCCGCGCGTTTTGCGCACAGTAACTACATAGCCTGCTTGCATTAAAATATCACGAAACACCCGAATATGACTAGGTTTCGATGTTTCATAACCACTGTTTGGGAAAGGATTAAACGGAATCAAATTAAGCTTACTTGGCACATGCTTAATAATTTCCAACAACTCATGCGCATGTTCAACCGTATCGTTTACGCCATCGAGCATCACATATTCAAACGTCACAAAATCACGCGGCGCTTTTTCCAGGTAACGATTGCACGCCGACATGAGTTCTTTAATCGGGTATTTTTTGTTGATTGGCACCAACACATCACGCAGCACATCGTTTGGCGCGTGGAGTGAAACTGCTAATGCCACTGGACAATCTTCTTTCAACCTATCCATCGCGGGCACAATACCGCTAGTTGATAATGTTACACGGCGACGGCTTAAGCCATAGGCACTATCATCGAGCATAATCTGCATAGCAGTCACCACGTTGTCATAATTGGTGAGTGGTTCGCCCATACCCATCATGACTACGTTGGAAATAATACGGTCGTTTGCAGAGAGCAAATCATAACCCGACTCACTTCGTAGTGATTTGTTGGCTATTGTCAATTGACCAATAATCTCGGCCACACTCAAGTTTCTGTTGAAGCCCTGCGCGCCCGTGCTACAAAAGGTACACGCTAAGGCACAACCCACCTGACTAGAGATACACAAAGTACCGCGATCATCTTCTGGGATGAATACTGTTTCCACACTGTTTGCCGCACCATCTTTACCATCTGCACCTATTAGCCACTTTCGCGTACCATCGTTAGACACTTGCTCTAGCTGGACATTGGGCAAGCGTATTTCTGCTTCTACTGCAAGTCTGTCGCGTAAGCTTTTGGCGATATCGGTCATTTGGGAAAAGTCATGCACGCCAAAATGATGCATCCATCGCATCAATTGCTTGGCACGAAAAGGCTTCTCGCCGATACTTACAAAGTAATCGGCGAGTTGCTTTTGGTTGTAATCGAGTAAATTAATCAATTAGCCGAAGAAATATTTAATTTCAATCGCTGCATTTTCTGCTGAATCTGAACCATGCACCGCATTTGCATCAATGCTTTCAGCAAAGTCTGCGCGAATTGTGCCAGGTGCAGCGTCTTTTGGATTAGTTGCACCCATTAAATCACGGTGTGCTAGTACTGCATTTTCGCCTTCAAGAGCAGAAATCATCACTGGACCAGAAATCATAAACTGTACCAAAGCACCAAAGAAAGGACGCTCTTTATGCACAGCGTAAAAGCCTTCTGCCTCAGCTTGTGTTAAATGCGCCATTTTTGCCGCTACGATTTTTAAACCAGCTTTTTCAAAACGTGTATAAATTTGGCCAATTACGTTTTTTTCCACTGCGTCTGGTTTGATAATACTAAGGGTGCGTTCTACTGCCATGTTAACTGCAAAAAAATGAATACAAAATAACCACTTACAAAAAACCCAATTCTAACATTTTTAATGGGTTTGATAAATGCTGATTTTAATGAGCTTACTTGAATATTCTATGACATTGACAATCGTATTAAACTAACAATATGGACAAACTATGAAAGTATCCATCCTGCTGGTTTCAATGCTGTTTTTAGTGGGCTATTCAGCTAAGCCCGAATATTAAGATGCATATGCAAGGGGACGCCCCTAAAGCTGATGTTGCTTTAGTTAAACCATTAGCATACATCTTGATTAATGAGTTTGGTGGCATTAAAACAACAATTAATCCTTCCAGGCCGAGGTTATTAATCACCGAATATGAGCTTGAGTTCACCCCAGGACCAAACTCAATAGAAGTGACCCATAACGACGGTGTATTTGTTAACTATTTCGATATCGAATTACGTGCAACTTTAGAGGCTGGTAAAAAAATATTATCAATCAAATGACACCCAAGAAATTTTGCTGGAGTCGAAGCGGCGAGCCAAGTAATCCAACATTGATCGATGTAACTAACAGACCTTAATACTTTACATTAGGAGCAGAAACAACACACACGATTAAAGATTGCAGATAATTTTAATCACCCACTGGGATAAAATAAGAGGGGGCAAACCCCGATTTCACCCTCACCCACACAAAAGTGAACGTCTGAATTAACCTAAATTTGCTGCGCTTATTTGGCAAAAGATATTTACTCTAGTTAATTATGATTCTATTAAGTTAAATTCAATAATTAATTTGCATCACCCATACAACTTTGTAGCAGTATAATAATTAGATGACCAAGTCAATCATATCACCAGCCACCACTGCCACCTGCCCGGCATGTGGCATTCTGTGTGACGACATTGACATCAACCAACTTAATACCAATACATGTGCAAAAAGCGTCGCGTTTTTTAGCCAAAAAACCGTAGAAGCCACACCGCAAATTGCCGGCAAAGCTGTGACTTTGGCACAAGCCATTGCAAAAGCCGCTGAAATATTAAGTAAATCCAAACAGCCCTTATTGAGCGGCTTAAGTACCGATGTCACTGGGTTTAGAGCCATATTTGATTTAACACAAAAAACCAATGGATCCCTAAAACATTTTAATGCCTCAAGCTTACAACGTAATTTAAACGTATTGCAAAGTACGGGCTGGCAAACCACCACGTTAACTGAGGTGAAAAACCGCGCCGATGTGATTGTGTGTATCGGCACCGATGTAGTGTCGCATAATCCGCGCTTTCTTGAGCGCAATCTAGATTGTGACGGCATGTTTATTGAAGCCAAAAATAGGCAACTTATTTTTGTTGGAAATGCACCAAATAAAGACGATATCAAAAGCGACGCTCTGAAAGCCTCATGGGTATTACCTTGCAAAGCAGATGATTTGCCCTCGGCAACGGGTGCATTACGCGCTTTGGTACAAAATAAGCCGCTCAAGACACCTGGTATTGGTGACATCAGCTTGGCAGATTTAACAACATTGGCGGATAAACTAAAAGAAGCCAAATATGCTGTGCTGGTGTGGATTGCCAAAGATTTAGACTTTAAATTTGCCGAGCTGACCATTCAAAACATTACGCAAACGGTAGTCGCCCTAAATGAAACTACGCGCGCTGGTGGCTTGGCGCTAGGCGGCTCTGATGGCGACACAAGTGCAAATTATGCGAATACTTGGTTAAGTGGCTATGCCTTAAACGATGCCGATGCCGCGCATGATGCGGTGGTTTATATCAACAGCTTTAGTCCGAGCAAAGCAGTGCCGAAAACGGATTTACCCTTGATTGTGTTAGGCAACGGCAATCTACAATTTGCAGAACAAATACCCGATGTATTTATTCCTGTTGCAACACCTGGATTGGATTGCAGCGGCACGCTGTTTAGGGTGGATTCATCAGTAGTCTTACTACTTAAGAAAGTGCGTGAGAATGGACTAACAACCTTGGCGGATGTAGCGAAACAGATTGAGGCGTTGCTATGATTACACGCCTTAAAAACGGCAAACTCTATGACCCCGCCCACAACAAAGATGGCGTGGTGGAAGATATTTATATTTTTCAAGGTCGCATCATTCCCAAACCGTTAGATAGCGAAAAAATTAGCCAAACTTATGATTTAACAGGCAAAATTGTGATGGCTGGTGCTATTGACATGCACAGCCACATTGGTGGCGGCAAAGTGAATATTGCGCGCATGATGTTGCCAGAATTTCAAGAGACGAAAAAATACACCGAGCCAGAAGCGCATATTTGCTCACCAAATTGTTCGCACAATGCAACCCCA
>JAIYEJ010000286.1 GCA_027487055.1 Methylotenera sp.
AAAGCAATAATTATTTTTACCTTTATTTTTTATTTGATACATCGCCATATCAGCGGCTTTAATTGTGCTATCAACATCGCTACCATCTTGAGGGAAAATAGAAATGCCAATACTTGCGGTGCTAAAAATTTCACTATTATTGATATTGAATTCGACTTGCAGAGAATGAATAATCATTTTTGCGATTAACTCTGCTTGTTCTTGCTGATATATGTTATCCAGCATCACTATAAATTCATCGCCACCTAATCTCGCTAATACATCGTTTTTACGTAAGCATCTGCTTATTCTATCTGAAACTTCACGCAACAATTTATCGCCAACTTGGTGCCCAAGGCTATCATTAATCGCTTTAAATCGGTCTAAATCAATAAACAAGACAGCAACTTGATAATTATCCCTTTCAGCAATTTTAATGGCTTGATCTAGCAACTCGTTAAAAAGGCGGCGATTTGGTAAGCCTGTGAGTGGGTCATGATTCACTAGCGCATGCAATTGGCTTTGTGAGCGCTTACTCTCGGTGATGTCTTCAAAAACAATCACGTAATTAATGATAAATCCATCCTCATTTTTTACAGCAGTGACATTGATCCATACTTGATAAGATTCACCATTCTTTCTTTTATTTTCTACTTCACCATGCCACTTACCTTCTTGTGAAAGTTCTTTCCAAATTTTATGATTATTAGCATCTAAAATTATAGGGGTGGTGCCTAAAACGTCATCTTCACTATAGCCTGTAATATCAACAAAACCTTTATTGACGCCAGTGATACATGCGTTGATATCAAGAATAATAATGCCTTCAGATGCACTATCGAAGGCAATTTTTGCTTGATGTAGTCTCTTATTGGCACTACATTTTTGTATTGCAACACTGATTGATCGCCCCACAGCCATCAACGAGCCAAGTTCTTGAGGTGTAGTTTTCATGAGGTCATGACAGCGCTCAATAATCATATTTCCCCACCAGATGGAGCCAGAGAAAAGCGGCACAATGACAATCGATTGCGTATCGTGTTGCTTTAGAACTTTTCGTTCATAATCTGGTAAATCTTTAATATCACCAAAAACAGGATTACCTTCTTTAAGTACATCATGCCAGCGCTTTAAGGATGCCTCTTTAAAGTTAATATGTTCAAAATTTTTACTTGGGTTAGAAAATCCTGGCATTGACCATTTATGTAAAATTTTTGCGTAAACTTTTTGCACACTTTTATTATTACTTGTTTCATTCTGTAAGATTGTTGCGCGTGTAAAGTGTAGCGCCAGACAAAGTTGTTCCAGAACTCTATTTGCAACGCTATCCCAGCTTTCTGCAGAATGCAAAAGCCAATCGCACGAGATTAAGGCATCTAATACTGCACTACGATGTCGTAGGTTGTTTTCTGTTATTTTGCGTTCAGTGATATCGCGACCTAATGTGACTAAGCTTTGGCGACTTCCGTCAGCATTAAAAAGAGGAACCTTAATGACATCGAGTATTTTTTCACCACCCTCAGGCAGAAGAATGATTTCTTCACTTCTCACTGATTTTGCTGTTTTCCAAGCTTGTTCGTCAGTTATTTTAGAATGGCTTAGCGCTTCTTTAAAAATTGGATCAACAAGTGCAATGATCTCGTTATCTGTTTTGTTTTTGTAATCTTTTTTATTGAGTTGAAATAAATCTAAGCCACTGGCATTTGCTTCTAACCAACGATTATTTTCATCTTTCAAGCATATTAAGTCTGGGCTTGCATCTATAAGATTACGTAAAAGATCTTCTGCATTACGCAACTGTAGCTCTGTGAGCACACGGTCGGTGATGTCATACATATGTAGTGCGTGATTTGATTCTAAACCATTCAAAATGACATTGTTTGAAACAAATACTTTGAGTGTTCGCACCATGTCGCCAGACGCATATTGCAATACAAACTCTGCTTTAGATTTATTGATTTGATCCAGAATGTGCTTGTTGACGGTTTTTGGGAGCTTTCCAGCGCCCTTGTTAACCAATGCACTATTTAAATTAAAAATATCTAGCGCGTAAGGGTTGGCATAGCTGACAGAGCAAGCGCTATTAATCGCCATAATTGCAACCCCTTGTAACGAGTTTAGCAAACGCCAAGCGAGTGTGAGCTCATGAGGATCAGTGTTCCTCAAGTTGGCTTTTGGCTTTAGCTTTGCATTAACTGCAGACGTTGTTTTTAAGGTTTTCAATTTTATTAATTATCTTTAAAAAAATATTGCTAAGAATCTAAATGTGTAAATTCTTAACGACAAAATCTATTAAAACTTAAGCAACAATTAATCTTTTTTAATTGACTTAATTAGTCTTAAAAATGCCTTGCATTGCATATGAATATTGACTTTCATGCAAGATTTGATCGTTAAATTTATGTTAACCAACTAGTGCGACATATTGAAAAAAATAAAAACTGCCCCATCTTGAAGTTAACCAAATAGAAGTGATTAATTAATTTAAGGAGACAATATGCGCTTCGATAAACTAACGACTAAATTTCAACAAGCGATAAACGATGCACAAAGTATTGCATTGGGTGTAGATAATAATGCTATCGAAGCACCACATTTATTGCTTGCTTTACTTAACCAAGAAGACGGTGGCTCAGCTGCTTTGCTAGGTCGCGCAGGCGTGCAGGTGGCTGCACTAAAAAATAGCTTGAATACTGCAATCAATGACTTACCTAAATCACAAGAGAGCAATGGTGAAGTTGCGATTTCGCGTGATTTGAATAATCTGTTGAATCTGACTGATAAGCTCGCGCAAAAGCGCAATGATAGCTATATCGCGAGCGAAATGTTCTTGATGGCGCTAGCTGATGATAAAGGCATAACGACTAAATTACTGAAACAGCATGGCTTAAGTAAGCCTGCCCTGGAAGCCGCCATACAGGCGGTTCGTGGCGATGATGGTGTGAATAGTCAAGAGGCAGAAGGTCAGCGAGAAGCACTTAAAAAGTACACGCTCGATTTAACTGAGCGTGCGCGCATGGGTAAACTAGACCCCGTGATAGGACGCGATGATGAAATCCGTCGTGCGATTCAAATTTTAGGGCGTCGCACCAAAAATAACCCTGTATTGATAGGTGAACCTGGCGTGGGTAAGACCGCGATTGTTGAAGGCTTGGCACAACGCATTGTGGATGGCGAAGTGCCAGATACACTTAAAAACAAAAAAGTGTTGAGCTTGGATATGGCGGCATTGTTGGCTGGGGCAAAGTATCGAGGCGAATTTGAAGAGCGTTTAAAAGCAGTGCTGAAAGAGCTCGCGCAGGACGAAGGCCAAACTATCGTTTTTATCGATGAAATTCATACCATGGTTGGCGCAGGTAAGGCAGAAGGTGCAATGGATGCGGGCAATATGCTCAAACCCGCCTTAGCGCGTGGAGAATTACATTGCGTGGGCGCGACTACTTTGGACGAATATCGAAAATACATTGAAAAAGACGCAGCCTTAGAGCGGCGTTTTCAAAAAGTAATTGTAGATGAGCCAACGGTAGAAGCCACGATTGCGATACTGCGTGGCTTACAAGAAAAATATGAGTTGCACCATGGTGTGGAAATTACTGACCCTGCGATTGTGGCGGCAGCAGAGTTGTCACATCGCTATATTACCGACCGATTTTTGCCAGATAAAGCGATTGATTTAATTGATGAGGCCGCAAGCCGCATCAAGATGGAAATTGACTCGAAGCCAGAAGTGATGGATAAACTGGATAGACGCCTAATACAACTTAAAATTGAGCGCGAGGCGGTACGCCGTGAAAAAGATGAAGGTAGCCGTAAACGCTTTGAGTTAATAGAAGAAGAAATCATCAAGCTTGAAAAAGAATATGCAGATTTAGAAGATATTTGGAAAGCTGAAAAAGCGGCTGTTCAAGGTTCTGCGCATATTAAAGAGGCGATTGAAAAAATCAAGCAACAAATGGAAGAAGCCACGCGTAAAGGCGAATGGCAGAAGGTTTCTGAGTTGCAATATGGAAAATTGCCAGCGTTAGAAGCGCAGTTGAAACAAGCTTCACATGCTGAGGAATCTGCTGGGCAAGTTAAAAATAAAATGCTTCGCACTGAAGTAGGTGCTGATGAAATTGCTGAGGTAGTAAGTCGCGCGACTGGAATTCCTGTAAGCAAAATGCTGACGGGCGAGCGCGATAAATTGTTGACCATGGAAAACAAGCTACACGAACGTGTAGTGGGACAAGATGAAGCAGTCCGTTTAGTCTCTGATGCGATTCGTCGTTCTCGCTCTGGCTTGGGCGACCCCAATCGCCCCTACGGTAGCTTTTTATTTTTAGGCCCAACAGGTGTGGGTAAAACAGAGCTTTGCAAAGCATTGGCTGGCTTTTTATTTGATTCAGAAGAACATTTAATTCGCATCGATATGAGTGAGTTTATGGAAAAGCATTCTGTCGCGCGCATGATTGGTGCGCCTCCTGGCTACGTGGGCTATGAAGAAGGCGGCACTTTGACAGAAGCCGTGCGCCGTAAACCTTATTCTGTAATTTTATTAGATGAGGTGGAAAAAGCACATCCAGATGTATTTAATGTATTGTTGCAAGTGTTGGATGATGGACGTTTAACGGATGGGCAAGGACGCACGGTAGATTTTAAAAATACAGTCATTATTATGACTTCAAACTTAGGCTCGCAAATGATACAAAGTATGGCGGATCAAGATTACCAAGTGGTGAAATTAGCGGTGATGGGTGAGGTGAAATCGCACTTTAGACCTGAGTTCGTCAACCGAATTGATGAAGTAGTCGTTTTCCATAGCCTTGACGAAAAAAATGTAAAAGCGATTGCTGCGATACAGTTGGAATATTTAACTAAACGCTTGCATGCCTTGGATATTAATGTGGCAATTAGTGATGTTGCCCTAGCTGAAATTGCGAATGCTGGATTTGATCCTGTATATGGGGCTCGTCCACTCAAACGTGCAATACAAAGCGAGATTGAAAATCCACTTGCACGAGAAATTTTAGCAGGCAATTTTGTTGCAAAAGATACGATTGTGATAGATTTTTTAGGTGGAAAAATGATATTTAATAAATCAATACAATAAGTTGTGAATTGATAATTGGTGCGTAAAAAAGCGTTATTCTGGTTTGCAATAATAGGCTTGCTGTTTGCAAGCCAGAGCCTTTTTGCTTATACACAAGAAGAACAAGAAACGTTTAATAATGAGCCGCCAGTCATAAAAGATTTACTAGAGCGCGCAAGTTTAAAAATCGCCGCCAACGACGATGAATCCATTTGGCAAGCCGCTAATATGTATTGTGAGGCCTCGCGTAATGGCAGCGCAGAAGCGGTGTATAGGTTAGGGATGTTGTATGCGTTTGGGCGTGGGGTGCCTGCAAATCGTGATTATGCTGCTAATCTTTTTGGTATTGCATCTATCCATGGGCATTTAGAAGCTCAAAAAATGCTAGAAACAATAGAAATTAAAACCGAAGCGACCCCACCCTGCGTGTTAGATGAAGTGGTTCCAGAACACGCACCACCACCACAACAAGATAAAGCCAAAGGTACGCCTGCAATTGATGCGTATATTTCAAAACTACCTAAAAATAAACGTTGGGTAGTTGATTTGGTCGATACTTTTGCAGATTGGTACAAGGTTGATTCTAAACTGGTTTTATCAATTATTACTGCTGAATCAAACTTTTACGTTAGAGCGCAGTCGAACAAAGAAGCGCAAGGTTTGATGCAATTGATTCCAGCAACTGCAGAGCGCTTTAATGTAAAAAATGCATTTAATGCATCGCAAAATATTAAAGGTGGGGTTAAATATTTGCGCTGGTTACTCTCTTATTACCGGGGAGACGTGACATTAGTAGTCGCTGCGTATAATGCGGGTGAACATGCTGTTGATAGACATAAAGGTGTGCCACCTTACAAAGAAACACGCGGTTATGTAAAAAAAGTCATGGGCTTATACCAAATAAATAGACATGATTTTGATGCAGGCATTACCCGTGCGTCACCATTAATCAAGTGAGGGCATTCAAAATGAAAACTTATTTACTTATATTGTTTTTGATGTTGTCTATGCTATCTGGTTGCGCAAGTACAGGTACGCAGCAAGTAAAAGTAGATAGAATCACACCTCAAGAACTTGCTAAGTTGATTCCACCAGCAGTTGCAACCGTGACTTTGGATGAAATTGTAGCTGACAGTAAAGCGGGTAAAACAACTGATGAAATTATTAATAAAATTAAAACGAGTAATTCACGTTACGAGCTTACATCTACTCAAGTGCTTGATTTAAATAAACAAGGTGTTGATGCTAAAGTCTTAGACTATATTGGACAAGCAAACGAGTTGGCAAAACAAAATGCTATTGCTGATGAAATAAACAAACGTGAAAAAGACAAACGTGCGGCACAACAAGCGCTTAGGCGTGAACGAGAGTTTTCAAGAAACCAATTTTATGACCCATTTTGGGGCCCAAGTTTTGGTGGTTTTTATGGTCGACCTTGGATAGGACCTATTGGCCCGGGGGCTCACTTATGGCGGGGGAATCGTTTTGGTTGGGGTATGGGTTTTGGTAACCCATATTGGGGATGGTAATACAATCAGCCAAAAGCAACTGACTTTTCTTTATAATAGGCGCATATTTAATTAAAACCCAAGTTAAAAGCCTAGGTTATGCGCCAATTCACACAACACATCAGCGTTAAAGCGCAAGGACGCAAGCTGTATGACATTACGTCCCAAGTGCTGGCTTGGGCTAATGCTCAAGGTTTGCACACTGGATTACTCACGCTTTATATTCAGCATACTTCGGCAAGTTTGTTGATTAATGAAAATTATGACAGTGATGTGCTGGTAGATATGGAAGCATTTTTTAACCGCCTAGTGCCAGATGGCGATGATTTGTTTATTCATACTGTCGAAGGGCCTGACGACATGCCAGCGCACGTTCGTTCAGCGTTGACGCAAACCAGTTTATCGATTCCGATGCTCGATGCAAAGCTGGTCCTTGGACAATGGCAAGGTATATTTTTGTTTGAGCATAGGCACATGCCAGCCACGCGCCGCATCATTATGCACTTGATGGGCGAGTAGTTTTTGATTCTGTTTATTTGTTAAGTTGATATATGTTTGAGCAAGGTCGAACATTAACAATACAAGAACGTGACTTTTTTAAACCCTATTTTGCCCAAATTGTTATGCAAAATGCACGCATTATTGATGGCAGTTTCGAAGGTAACCCCCCATTTTGGTTAAGGAGCGATATGTGCGCAGTAGTGCTAGGCTGTCGTATATATTTAAGGGCAGGTGCTTATTTGCCCAATACTAAGCGGGGCGCAATTCTGCTTGGACACGAGCTGACGCATGTGTCACAGTTTTTGCATGGTATGACTATATTTAAATATATTTGGTCTTGCCGAAATGGTTACCACAACAGCCCTTATGAGATAGAAGCCTATGCAAAAGGTGCGCTTATTGCGAAACTTTGGGATGAAATTGCACTTTAAGTTAATTTTGTTGTCGTATAATAGTTGGTAGCGATATATGTTATAGGTCGATTTAATAAATATTTATTAAAAGAGTTATCATTAATTTTAAAGATTTGGGGAGTCATTATGCTATATAAATCAGCTTTAGTATTTACAGTTTTGATAGGGTCATTTTTGTTAAGTGCATGTAGTGAAAAGCCTGCTGAACCTG
>JAIYEJ010000020.1 GCA_027487055.1 Methylotenera sp.
AAAAGAAATTAGCACTTCTGCAATAAATGCATTTCTAACACCTGCAGCACCAGGTAATGTTGTGACGTAATTCACCGAAGGGTCTGCGATGAGCATACTTCCTAACAAAGCCTCAGCCAACATCACACCTAAAACTGCACCAACAAATTGTGCCAATATATAAAAAACTGCATCCCAAGGCGCAATTTTGCCAAGGCGTAAAAAAGTGAGCGTTACGGCAGGGTTAAAATGCGCACCAGACCGCTTGCCCATCGGCGAATAAACAATCAAAATCGCAGTCAGCCCCATGAGCAAACCAACCAGCATACGACGTAAAAGTGGGTCTGTTATCAAACTGTTAATTGGCGAGCCAGAATATTCAATGAGCGCGACAAAAAAACAGGCAGATAGCATAAAAATGCCCAGCTCTGTTGCTTCCATTAAATATTCAGGCCAATGTTGTTTCATCGCCAATAACCCCGTTGATACATTCATTTTGTGTCCACATTAATTAGATTAAGATTAGCCTTTGACAGAAGATAATTTGGTCTTGGTTGCTTTTGTTGACATTTTGCTAGAAGTTTCTGTTAGTTTATGTTCAGTTTGCCAATAAGTCGGAATACCCACCTGATAGCGACGCTTCACAAGGTTTGCTACAAGACCAGTCCAACCAGTTTGGTGCATGGCGCCTAAACCGAGACCTGTCTCGCCATGAAAGTATTCATGAAATAGCAATAAGTCTTTCCAATGCGGATCATTCTGGAAAGGACTATCAGCAGGCAAAGCTGGCAAGCGTCCAGATTCATCACGGCGGAATATACCAACAATACGATTAGAAATTAATCTTGAAATTTCAATCAAGGTCAGCTCTTGATTGTCTAGACAGGGAACTGCAACTTTGTACTCATCCCCCAAATAGCGATGAAACTTTTCAATCGCTTGAATCAGCGTGTAATTCGTAGGCATCCAAATGGGGCCTCGCCAATTAGAATTGCCGCCAAACAAGCCACTATTTGATTCACCTGGCACATATTCAATAAGCGCATGTCCAATACCATCAATATGGCCTAAATCACGGTGCGTATCATGAATTTTAGACACACTGCGAATCCCGTAATCAGAAAGGAACTCATCTTCAGATAGCAAACGGCGCAAAATGTGCGGTAACATGGTGTGATCAACTAATGATAAAAGATGTTCACCTCGATCATTAATATGAGCTGGACACGCACAAATAGTGTGACCATCAAATAAACCTCCCATATGGCTGTTTAATACCTCTTTAAAACGTGGCGCATTTTTTAGCAAACGATTATCTACTACCTCACAGGCAAACATGGGAATAAGACCAACGAGAGAGAACACATCAATACGCTGACTGGTACCATCTGGCTTAACGACTAAATCTTTAAAGAAACCCGCGTTGGCATCCCATAACGACAATCCGCTTTGTGCATTTTTGCTCCCATGACCAGCGATGGTGTTTGCCACGCCAAGAAATTGGCTATAACACTGAATCGCCACGTCTTCATAATCAGCATTTTCAGCCGTCAATTCCAATGCCATGATAGTCATATTCAAGCTAAACATCGCCACCCAACCGGTAGCATCTGCTTGTTTTAAGGAGTAACCATCTGGCAAGGGCTGTGAGCGGTCGTACACCGAAATATTATCAAGTCCAAGAAAGCCGCCTTCGAACACGTTATTGCCATCACCATCTTTAGCATTAAGCCACCAAGTATAGTTCATGAGCAATTTGTGTACGATACGGCCAAGGAAATTCAAATCTCCTTTGCCTCGTTGCACGCGCTCCGCACGAAACACTTTGAGTGCCGCCGCCGCCAAAACTGGTGGATTAACATCACCAAATGCCCATTCATACGCCGGGATTTGCCCATTAGGGTGCAGAAAATTTTCTTTTAACAACAACTCAATTTGTTGCTTAGCAAAATCCACATCCACAAGCGCCAAGGCAGCACAATGAAACGCTAAATCCCAAGCGGCAAACCACGGGTACTCCCATTTGTCAGGCATTGAAATCACATGTGCCGCTTTGAGATGACGCCATGCGCGATTGCGTCCAAATTTATGCCCATCTGGAGGCTCTAGTTCATCTCCATCTAGCCAACGCGCCACATCAAAATGAAAGAATTGCTTACTCCAAATCATGCCCGCCATCGATTGGCGCAAAATATTTTTGTCTTGAAAATCTGAACGCGGTAAAATATTACCATAAAATAAATCTGCTTCTTTTTCACGAGCAGTGAAGATTGCTTCAGAGTGTTCAAAAGGCGCTGTCATAATGCCTTTTGATAACACCAATTCAATTGTCGCAGATTGACCTGCTTCAATTATGACCTGATGCCAAGCAGAAAATTTTGTGCCAGTTTGGTCAGGATTAGTGGCTGTTTTTTCATCATTAATCACGTAGCGATGAAACGCATCTTTCACATAGGATGCTTTATTTCCTACACCCCATAGTTTCTCAGTATTTGTATCGTTTTCGGTATACAGCGTTTGTGCTTTTTGACGACCGTAAAGATAGTAGTCTCCCAAATCATCATGCACTGCCTTTACCGCCCATCGCGCGTCTTGAGGCACTTTACTGTTAGCAAATTTTGGTTTAGCTTGCGCATCACCCCACGACCAAGTGTTGCGAAATAACAGTGTTGGCAAAATATGCAGTGTTTTGGTTTCGTCGCCGCGATTACTGGCAATAATGCGCACATGTATTTCATCGGGGGTTGTTTTTGCATAACGGACTTCAACATCCCAGTAACGGCTATCCTTAAATATGCCTGTATCAAGCAAATTGAATGGCGGCTCTTGCCTTGAGCGACTTCTGTTAACCTCAACCAAAGTTTGGTAGGGATATGCTGCTTGCGGATATTTATACAAATATCGCATATAGCTGTGTGACGGTGTGGCATCTAAGTAAAAGTAATACTCTTTCACATCCTCACCATGGTTTCCTTGGTTGCCAGTTAAACCAAACGCACGTTCTTTTAGAATTGGGTCTTCGCCATTCCACAATGCTAGCGAAAAACATAAGTTTTGCGCCTCATCACAAATGCCACCCAAGCCATCTTCATTCCAGCGATAAGCGCGAGAACGTGCTTGATCATGGTCAAAATACTCCCAGGCATTACCGCCTGCACTGTAATCCTCGCGAACCGTTCCCCAAGCACGCTCAGCTAAGTAAGGGCCCCAATGCCGCCAATCTTCGCGACCTTCATTTTGCGCTTCTAACCTTTGCTGTTCTGCGTTTAATATTTGTGCTTTAGCCATGATTTACCTCAATAAAAATCCTATAAAAGTGGTTCCTAATCAATAAATATCATTACTTTAGATTTTTGTTTTTTTCTTGCTCTAAATAAACCCAAGCTTCGAGAATACAAGCGACAGACCAAGCCTGCGCTGGTGCACCTTTGGGCGTATGTGGCGCTACACCATCAAAAATCTCACTGACCGTGCCTAAAGCCGCATCTGATAAATGGTCTTTCAGAGGGTCAAGTTTGGCTTGTGCAGTCGCGGCATCGCCACTCACTTTGTATTCGGCAAGCGCATAATACCCTAGTAAAAACGCCCAAACTGGCCCTTGGTGATAACTGGTGTCACGTTCCCAAACATCGCCTTTGTAATAGGATTTAAATGCCTGATTAGCCATATTCAACGAACGTAAACCATAAGAAGTAAGCAACTCGCGACCGCACACGCTGACAACTTCACTTTTGGTATGATCATCAAGTGGGCTTGCTTTTAGACTGACTGCAAAAATCTGATTTGGACGCAATGAGAAATCATTACCATTCGGCCCATCTAGAACATCAATTAAACCAGTGCCGTCTTCTTTTATGAAGCGCTTAAATCCTGATTTAGTTTTTTGTGCTAGTTTTTTATATTGGCTGCTTGGCTCTTTTAGTAAAGTTGCAAACTCTTCCATAGCCACTAGCGCGTTGTACCATAAAGCATTTATTTCTACAGGCTTACCAATACGCGGCGTGACTACATAATCACCCACTTTTGCATCCATCCATGTGATTTGCACCCCTGACTCACCCGCATATAACAAACCGTCTGCTTCATCTACTTTAATCTGATAGCGGGTACCTTTTATGTGCCAGTTAATAATCTCAACTAATATGGGGAATACTTGTTTTAAGCTATCTATTTCGCCAGTTGTAGCAATATATGCGCGCCATGCTTCTATGTACCACAGAGCTGCATCTACCGTGTTGTATTCAGGCTTGTCACCTGTCCCAGGAAATACGTTGGGCAGCATGCCTTGATCAACATATTTTGCAAAGGTATTTAATATTCGCAAAGCTGTATCGAACCGCTTTGTAGCAAGCGTTAATCCTGGTAAAGCAATCATGGTGTCACGTCCCCAATCACCAAACCAAGGATAACCTGCAATGATTGACTCCCCATCTGGCACACCTGCTGTTGGTCTTTTAAATATAAAGCTGGATGATGACAGCGCTAATTGATTTACCCAGTCTGGCGCCCCAATAAACTCTGGCACAGCGGCCTGCAGACGCTTAATTTGTCCTGTCTCAAACATCATATTTCGACGTAATGCCTCTGTGAGATACCTGGAGGGATTCGATTCAGTACTTACTACAATGCCAACCCATTCCTCACTATTAAGCTCAAGTAAAGCTTCGCCTACACATAAATGACTATCTTTGTCTGGTAAACCACGCTCATGTTCAGTTGATAAATTAAAATTGTCGTACCAGGTCATATCAGACTTGATTTTGCCACCAAGTGCTTTCACCGTTAACGTAAACCAATTTGGATTTCTTACATAAAGCGCATCAGAGTCATTTTCAATAAAAGGATTAAACTCCCAAGGGCGGCCACTAGAATGATGATCACGTGAATTGACTAGCAGCTTAATGGCTAATTTAAGTGGTTCTTTATGCGCAACTCCTGCAGACAGCAGACGATATGCTAAGTAAGTCGTATTTGAGCCGTGCTCCATCCAAATGCGCTGCTCAATTGTGATGTCACCAATTGCAAATCGCCACACTGGCATAGAACCTTGTAAATGAAATGATTCAATTTGTAAATAGCCTTCTGGTGAAATGCTGCCATCAGCCCAGCGATTACTAAATAGCGGAATATGTTTATCTCCATCTATCAGCGTTGCATCACCTTTAGCAAAAACCAAGTGGCGACCGAGAGGCGGATTAACTGGCGCAATTAATAATCCATGATAACGTCTAGTCAATGTGCCTGCGATATTGCCAGAGGCATAACCGCCAAGGCCATTAGATAGCCACCATTCTCGGCGCTCGCTTTGTAAAAGTTCCCCGCAAATTTCACGACCAAATTGAATATGTTTGGGTAAATTAATGTTCATTAGTTAGTGCTCCAAATTTTTAGCATGCTGGTTACGCGCAATGACCAAGCAAAGATAGTGAGGGCAGGATTAACGCGGCTACTTCTTGGTAATGCTGAGCCATCAACAACGTACAGATTATCTAAACCATGTACTTTGCCATTAGCATCCACAACCGATGTTTCAGGACTGGTGCCTGCTACTAATGTGCCACAGGCGTGCGCGCTACCATCAAGTGGGATTTGTTTAGTGAGTCCTAAAAAGCCAATCGATAATAATTGGCTTTTTAACATACCGACCAACTGACGATGTTCAGCCAAAGCGGTTGGTAAGCGCTTCGCATCGTAATCAAGTGTAGGCAGCTTATTCTCATTGGTTGCTGCAATCACGCGATTATCAGGATGCGAACCGTCTTCAGTTTGCAAAAAGAAACCATAGACACGCTTGCCAATCATATTTGCCACCCAGTTAGGTACGAATCTTGGCAATTCTGGTGCTAATAATGAACCATCCATCCAGCCTAGCGGTTGCACGCTAGAATGTGGTAATGCGTCGTGTAAGAGCACTGTCGTTTTACGCAACAAATCTGTTTGTGGTCTTACATTCACCATCAGCATAGCGGTTAATAAATGGAATTTATAATTTCGGCCAATTTGGCTAGCACATCTTAGTTTTTCTGATAAACCTGTGCTTTCAACATAGTTTTGTAAAAGCCTTGGGCTATGCAGTGCACCAGCCGCCAATAGCACCACGTTACTTTGATATTGAGTCCCATCCGCACACGTAACTCCTGCAATTTTGTAAAGGTTTTCAGGGTCTGCAACAAGATGGGTGACTTTTTTACCTGTTAATATAGTGAGACTTTGATTGTCTTTAACACGATTTAGAAAGCTTTCACCATCTGCCTTAAGTCCAAGAACCGAGGCAAAAGCATCAAAATGCGTAATTTCCTTACGGTGATTTAAAATGTCTTTCGATAAGCCCATAGACAAAGGCTGGCTGCGCCATTGGCTATCTTGTTTTTGTAATCCTGCTACAATTTTTTTAAAGTTAGGCTCAATTTCAAAAGTACGCACATCTAATATGCGCTCTGCATCTTCATAGAAAGGTGCTAACTCAGCATAACTAATTGGCCATGGTAGGCATTGATGCGCCTGGTCGGCACCAAATTCTTTTTCACTAAAGCGTGCTAAAGCTGCGCCATACCATTTGGTTTTTCCGCCAAGATTTGAACGCTCTTGTGGCGCAATCTTGTTGCCTTTTGCATCAAGCCATGGGCTCTGATCAACAAACAGCTTTTGCTTGACTACTTTATCCACATCCAAAGTGCTGCCATCCAGAGGAAGAGCTTGACCTTGCTCTAGCAACAAAACTCGTTTACCCATTTGGGTCAGTTGATATGCGGCAGCAGAACCTCCTGCACCAGAGCCAATAATTATTGCATCGTAGATCATCTTATTTATCCACCAATAACACAGCATGACCATCAGGATCTTTCACCATCAGACATTGGTTACACTGTAATTCTTTTATAGGTAGCGCTTGTGGTGAAATGAAAACTACATTTTTTTTAGTTAATTCTTCTGTCAACTCTTTGATGTCATCTACCTGTAAAACGATATGCACATGTTGTAAATCATTAGCTCGAACATCAATAGTGGCAGGGCGTCCACCAGATGGTATGAGATACTGTAAGAATTCTAAACCTACACTTTTTGTGCTTTCAGGTCTCAAACCTGTGATGCGCACCACCGCACCAAAAGCATTATCTAGTTGCTCTTGCGTCTCACCACTATTCACCCCACCACCAGACACTTTAAAGCCAAGCACATCGCGGTAAAACTCTGTGCTACGGGCTGTATCTGAAACAGTGATTGCGGTATGGTCAATGCCTAAAAACACTTGGCCTGAATTGGCATGCCATTTTGCACGACCTTTTTCATCAGGAAAATAGATAAGCTCTAGCGGATGACCGTCTGGGTCTTTAAATTTATACGCCTTAATGCCAGCTGCGCCTTGATTTGAAATTGGAATCGTCTGCGGCGCGCTGGATATTCCTGTTACGGATAGACGCTGCAACTGTGCAAACGCTTTATCCATATCACTCACTACCACAGCAAAATGCTGAAACCACAAGTCATACGAGCGACTATCAATCGGAATTGGTTTTCCTGATGCACTTAGGTACTGATTCAGCTGAATTTTTTCATACCCAAGTTGTAACTCAGCACTGCGTACGCGCGAACCGAATACCCCAGTGAGATAATCATAATCACGATTTACGATGGTTTGCTCTGATACTTTTTTAAAGTTCATTGCTTGCACATAAAACGCAACTGAGCGATCTAAATCGGATACTGTCATCGCAATACTTTTTAGATCAATTGCTTTAGCATTTGCATATGAAGCACTTAAACTTAGCAATATTGCAAAAGCGATAGTACGCGGTATGTGTTTGATAAATTTCATGTTTTCCTCAAAATTATTTCTTATTATTTAGTCGCGTACGTTCGCTTAACCTTACATTTTTAAACTATTTTTTTTAGCCACCTTCACGAAATTCTGGATAAAGTGTCATGCCTCCATCCACATAGATTGTTGCCCCATTAACGTAGTCAGAATGATCTGACGCCAGCCAGATGACAGCTTTAGCAATATCATCTGTTATTCCAACACGTCCATAAGGAATAAGCTTAAGTAATGCAGCTTCGGCTTCTGGTGTATCCCAAGCCGATGTGTTGATAGGGGTCTTAATCGCACCAGGGGAAACTGAATTTACCCGAATTTTTTGACTGGCTAATTCTTGTGCCATCGTTTTCATCAACATTGCAACACCACCTTTACTGGCAGCATAGTTTGCATGACCTGCCCAAGGGATAATGTCATGTACGGAAGATACGCAAATAATCTTACCTGCAGCTGAGGATACTTCTGGCTTTATACCGCGGCGTAAAAACTCACGCACCGCTTCGCGTGCGCACAAAAATTGTCCTGTGAGATTAACATCAATGACTTTTTGCCATTGGGCAATAGTGAGTTCATAAAATGCGGCATCCTGTTGAAGTCCTGCGTTATTAACTAAAATGTCGATTGATCCAAACTCTTTACATGCTTGGCGAAACATTTCTTGCACTTCATTTTCATTACTTACATCCGCATGAACAGCGACAGCTTTTCCACCTTTTGCAACAATTTCAGCGACTACTTTTGCTGCGCGATCCTCACTACTTACATAATTAACAACTACGTTAGCGCCAGCCTCAGCTAAACCTTTTGCAACACCTTCACCGATGCCTGAGTTAGCACCAGTCACCAATGCGCACTGTCCTGTTAGATCAAGGCTATTAAAGACATTACATTTAAAATCTTTCATGGTCACTCCTTTATCTAAAGTATTTAGTTTTAATCCAGTGATCCAAAGACAACTTCCCAGGCCCGTGAACGATGGTTACTAACATCAGCAAACCCCACACTTGGTGATCTTTGATACCAAGTTCAGATAAATCTGGGTAGCTAGTCGCTGCTATGATATTGAATATAAATAGTGCAATTGCGGCTGGGCGACTAATAAAGCCAAGTACTAGTAAAACGGGAAGTGATAATTCTGCTGCAGTACCTAAGTATGCAGCCAATTCAGGAGGTAAGACGGGAACTGAATATTCATTTTCAAACAATGAAACGGTTGAGCTCCAATTTTGAATTTTGATCATGCCAGAAGTAAAAAAAACATTGGCAACCCATAATCTTGCACCTAAATCAACTATTGGACTGATAGTAATTATTGCCCTAATAAATTTATCCCAAAATGGCATTAGTTTTTGGATGTTAGTCATCTCTCTCGTCTCCTATTTTTTTGCAATTAGTCAGATTGGTTGCCCAAGATAATTGGGCAACCAATTGAGATATTACTTACCAGCTGCCCCACCTTTAACAGCCATAGAAGAAGTGGTCACAGTACCACCTGCGATTCGCTCGCAAGTCCCCTTGGGCAAATAAATCCAGCCTTCAGGGTCGCGATCTGCCTTGACATTACCAGCACAAGCTGATTTGCTTGTACCGCAATCGTTTTTACCTGCTTTTACAATACCTGCGCATTTTTCATTGTCACCTTTTGCAGCAAAAGCTTGGCTTGTAGTAGCCAATAAACCAACGGTAATTAGGCCAGCAAAAGCAGTGCGAATAATTTGATTATTAGAACTCATGATGTTTCTCCATATAATTTAAAAAATAAATCTTCCTTTTGGAAGTCTTGCGTAGCAAAAGTCAAGCAACTGCTTAACTTTGTTACATTCATTTTAAGTAGATAAAGTCTCACAAAAATCGCTAAACTTTATTACTTAATTAACATACAACTTGGGAATAATTATTCGGTTATTAGCTGATGGTGTAAAATAAATCAGCACATTAACCAGTTCAGCAACTTGAATCTCAAGCTGAAAAAAACATTCCTAAAACTAAGTCGTTTTGAGTTCCTAAACATTACAAAAAATTGAATTAATTTCTGTATTAAGCTTAGGTTTTAGCTACCCATAAAATTAAAAATCTTTGATAAAAAGCTATTAGGGAATGCCCGCACCTTTGATGTTGAGACGAATTTTGTAAATTGCGGACTGAGCCGCTAAATACAAGGTTTTACCATCTTCGTCGCCCCAAGCAATGTTGTGCGGATGTTTTGGCGCGATAATAGTGCCTAAATGTTTACCTTGTTGGGATAATATCCATAAACCGCCTGGACCAGAAACATATAAATTGCCTTGAATATCTACTTTAATGCCATCAAGTGCTTCTTCGCCATTAGCCGATGTCATATCAAAAAATATCTCACCTTTTCCAACCAATCCATCGGTTTTTACTGGGTAGCGCATCACTACTTTTTTATGGTCGTCCCAGTTGCCAACATAAAGAAATTTTTCATCAGGAGAAAAAGCAATACCATTAGGTCCAGTCAGCTCATTAGAAAGTAAATCAACTTTTCCATTTTTAACACGATAAATTCCGCTGTAAGGTAGTTCTTTTCGTGGGTCTTTTTCGAATTTTGGTAAGCCAAAATAAGGGTCTGTTAGATAAAGTGCACCATCTGATTTATAAATCAAGTCATTAGGACTGTTAAAGCGTTTACCTTCAAAGCGATCAGCAATCACGGTGATGTTGCCGTCCTGCTCAGTGAGTGTTACACGCCGATTACCATGTTCGTCAACAGTTAGGCGGCCTTGTAAATCTAGCGCTAAGCCGTTTGACCCAGGTTGTCGGTACTCTGCTATGTCTGCACCGCTGTAACCGCTAAGGTTTCGAAAGATGCTCAAATTGCCATCATATTTGTATATCGTGTTTGCATTAGGGTCACTAAATAACAGATATCCGTCAGCGCTTTTATTTTTAATCCAAAGCGGGCCTTCAGTAAATTGAAAACCTTCAGCCAGTTTGTAAATCTTGGGGTTGAGAGGAATAATTGCGTCAATTTCTGGTGTGTTTCTCAGCACTTCAACATTCACT
This sequence comes from Methylotenera sp., assembly GCA_027487055.1. Taxonomy (GTDB): domain Bacteria; phylum Pseudomonadota; class Gammaproteobacteria; order Burkholderiales; family Methylophilaceae; genus Methylotenera_A. The sequence goes on from JAIYEJ010000020.1 coordinate 10,820, forward strand.
TCTTGTGGCGTTACTGCATAAGGCTCTGTAAGACCTTTGTAAAAAGATAACTTGGCGTGATGTAAATAAATATAATTGGTGGGCGAGGCTGAGATAGGCCCATTAATGCCAAATATGGCCAATTGTATTTTTTGGCCAGGTTTCACGTTGCGGCTAATCACCATGCGATTTTTTGCATTCCATCCAGCGACCACTGAACCACCAGACTGTGCGCTAGCACGAGCTAATTCGCCATTGACCCAAATTTCTGCGTAATCATCTACAGAGGTGTCAAATACTACTGTGCTACCAGCTATTTGAACACCATCTATTTGTTGTGGAATAGTGATGTTAATGCGATACCAGTTAAATGCTAATCGACCATTGCTACGGCGTTTACTTAATGTGCTGGGGTCTATTTGCTCCCATTTGGTATCATCGAAATTAGTACTTCCTGCCTTGGGTTGGTAATCGAAAGTTTTCACTGCTAAGCTACCCGGCTGCCCTTCTGCGCCTGCAGCTCTAAAATCAGTTTCAACGATTTTAGTGTCACTATATCGCCATTGACCTTGCACTAAAGTTGTCCCCTCATTTGTTGCTAAATCCAGTGTTGATAAGGGCGAACCGGCAGGCAAATCGGTTGGAGCTACCGCCGCAAACACAGTACTAACGATAGAGGTAAATAGCACTGCGGTGAACGTTATTATCAATCTATACATGATGGCCTCTTGTTTACACATTGGTTTTATTTATTGATTGGTTTAACAACAAAGTATAAAAATGGATTGCTGGTTTCTTTAAACCAGTGCGGAACACCTTGAGGAATGACAACAACATCACCCTTGGCAAGTTGCCGTGATTCGCCACCTTCTACGCGTAGGGCACGTACTTCCGTTGGTCCCATATACTTAGGATCAACCATAGTTCCACCCGTCACTAATGTTGCGGACCCCTCCAGCACATAAACAACATCTGTTTCATTTTCATGTACTTCAACTTGCCCAGCTTTTTCACGCCGGCTGGCATGTACTTTATAACCATCCACTTCAAGCAAAGGCATGCCTTTGTCAAAAGCGCTTATTACCTTGTCGTGCTGAAAATATGTAACTGGTGCTGAGGGTATAGGAATAGCACCAATGGCTGTTATCGCTTTGCTACCTGAAATAGCCAGGTCTTCATCTTGTTGTGCACTTGCAGCGCCAGAAACGCCTACGGCTCCTACAATTTGGCCGTCTACAGTAATGGGGATACCACCTTGCAATGGGGTAAATAATGAATCTGGTAGCGCAATCATTGCTGTGCGGCCATTTTTAATAGTATCTTCAAAAACTTTGGTGGGGCGTTTAAACAACGCGGCAGTGCGCGCTTTGCCAATAGAAATTGTCGCGCCAGCAGGAAAAGTATTATCCAAACGCTCTAGCGCCATTAAATTACCGCCATCATCTACCACTGCTATTACTGCACCAGGCGCATTCAAATGTTTGGCTTCTGCCACAGTAGCTGCAATGACTTTTTTTGCACCTTCTAGTGTTAATGCCGCTTTGTTATTGGTTAAATTAGCTGCTTGAGTGTTTGCTGCGCTTAATAGCAAAAAACTAATCAAAATTGTACGTTTGTTCTTCCACGGCTTCATGAGTATCTCCAAGTTGTATCGCTTGTAATCAAGCTGTGTGATACGTAAATTCATCACACAGCTATTACAAACTTTTATGATTGATTAGCTTTTGTTTTTTGATTTTTCGTATATTTCAGGCCCGCCTGGTGCATTCCAAGGTTTATCAGTAATCGTGCCACCAGCAAGTCTTTCGCAAGTACCTGCAGGTAACTCAATCCAAGCTTCTTTGTCGTTATCGATTTCAGCTGAGCCATGGCAGCCGAGTTTGGTTGTGCCGCAATCGTTGTGACCCGCTTTAACAATGCCTGCACATTTTTCTGTTGGACCAGCTGTTGCTGTAGTTGCTAGACCAGCTGAAATAAGACCAGCAAATGCGAGTGAAATAATTTGATTAGTACTTTTCATAATGAGTCTCCGTTAAATAAATATAAAAATAAAATCTTGTTTAGAAGTCTGGTGTCACTGAATAAAGTCATTGCTTAATATAGTTAAGCTAACTTAAAGACATAAAATCATGCAAATATCACATTACTTTTTTGAGCTTTTGCTAATCAATCAAGCAAATCTACTAATACACCTTCTTGTATCATTTGCTGCAAAAAACTTCCTAAATCTAAGTCGTTTTGAGTCTCTAAAGCCTTACAAAAAGTTGAATTAATGTCGTTGCCAGCGGCTAATTCACGCAACATGACATACTCTCCTGTTGTGAGTGGCTTAATTGCGATATCGAAATTCTGACGTTTAACGAGTAACTGGCAAGCGCCTTCCTGTAAATTAATCGATATATCTCCTTGCCAATCGGGTTGATTCACTTGCCAAATTTGTGCCACGGGGTAATTGGATTGTAAAAGTTGTATTGAGGGATGCAGAGTAAAACGAAGCTCGCCATATTGATCTGCTGGCACCATAGAAAGTTTGATCAAATCAAATGGGTCATGATCAGCGGAATGAAACGCTAGTTCCATCATCCACTCAAGATGCGCCACGTCTGGCAAATAGCTTAATTGTTTAGCTGGCTCAAATGTGTCTAGAAATTCAGAGAAATCGGCTCCATAACTATTTAAATCACCACTCCTAGAAGGGTAGTTGTGAATGTAACAATCTGCAGTATGGCGAAAAAATTGCTCCCCTACGAGCCGCTCTACTACTGGGTAAACTGCTTTTAATGCAGTACGATAATTTGAAAACACATTGTTCTGATAAATAGCTAAACATTCTTTTGTAGATATAGCGTCTTCTTTAATATAAGTAGCATACAACGAGTCGTTGTTATCAAATAGGTCAAATACAAACCGTGTTTGTAAATCACGCAGTAACGTCAAGATGCTTCTCCATTCGCTGTTTTGCTTTCGTTGCTTCATCTAACAAAGTATCCAGCGTTGGAATATCGGTATCCCATTCAATTAAAGTAGGCTTGGCACCTAAACTGCCTAGCGTGTATTCATACAAAACCCAAACATCAGGCGAAACAAGAGTCCCATGCGTATCGATTAAACAAGTACCATTTGTATCGAAGCCT
>JAIYEJ010000038.1 GCA_027487055.1 Methylotenera sp.
ATCGTGCCTATTACCTTAGTTGTACTGTTAGTGTTATTTTGGGCGCAAAGCAAGGGCACTGAAGTGGTGGGTAAGTTTTTTGGCCCCGTCATGCTGCTGTGGTTTGGCACACTTGCTGTGTTGGGCATCATCAATATCTTGCATGACCCCACCATATTGCGGGCACTTAACCCCTTGTATGCAGTTGATTTTTTTATGCATCAGCCCAAAATCGCCTTTATTTCTTTAGGTGCGGTCGTGCTTGCGGTCACAGGGGCAGAAGCCTTATATGCAGACATGGGACATTTTGGACGCTTTCCAATCCGCTTGGCATGGTTTGGCTTTGTATTGCCAGCCTTGTTGTTAAATTACTTTGGGCAAGGTGCACTTATATTGCTTGAGCCAGAGGCTGTTAAAAATCCATTTTATTTATTAGCGCCTGAGTGGGCATTATTCCCCTTGATTGGTCTTGCTACACTTGCCGCGGTTATCGCCTCACAAGCTGTAATATCTGGCGCATTTTCAGTCTCTCGCCAAGCTTTGCAATTAGGTTATTTGCCACGCATGCACATACAACACACTTCAGAAAGCACAGAAGGTCAAGTCTATATGCCACGCGTGAATTGGGGCTTAATGATTGCAGTGATGGCCTTAGTGCTAGGGTTCGGCAGTTCTGGCAATTTAGCAGCTGCATATGGTATCGCGGTCACGGGGGATATGGTGATAACCACCTTGTTAGCTTCTGTTGTGTTTATGGAAATTTGGCGTTGGAGCAAACTGAAAACATACTTAGTGGTTGGTATATTTTTAATTATTGATGTTGCCTTTTTTAGCGCAAATGCACTAAAAATTCCCGATGGTGGTTGGGTGCCGCTACTCATTGCTATCGTTATTTTTACCTTAATGCTCACTTGGAAAACCGGTCGCACACTCGTATACACAAGGCTTAAATCAGATGCGATGGCAATCGAACCGTTTATTGATGCCATTGGTGCTCATCCACCAACACGTGTGCCAGGCACTGCCTTATTTATGACTCCCAATCCTGAAGGCGTCCCACATGCCATGTTGCATAACCTGAAACATAATAAGGTGATACATCAAAAAGTGGTGATTTTAACCGTGCGCTTTTTTGATTTTCCACATGCAAATCTAGATGAACGCGTAAGTGTAGAAGCATTACCGTTTGAGTTTTATCGTGTTGTTGTGCGCTACGGATTTAAAGATGAGCCTGATTTGCCGCGCGATTTAGCCTTATGCAGTAAATATGGCTTAGAGATTGATGCTATGGACACTTCTTACTTTATCGGTAAAGAGATTTTAATTGCGGGCAAAAAATCTGGGATGGCTTATTGGCGCAAAAAAATATTTATAGGTCTTTTCCGCAGTGCAGAAACCATTACCAACCAATTTAAACTTCCACCTAACCGTGTTGTAGAACTTGGGTCTCAACTAATCATTTAAAGCTTTTTTTATTAAAAATAAAATTAGATTCAACCTTATCAAGCATAGATGCGTTATTGGCAATTGTAAGTTCTAAAAATTATAAAATACTAAAAATTTGTGAGGATATTTTTATGAAAAAACTATATTTAGTGATTATTACATTGCTCAGTATGCAAGTAGTTAGCTGCGCCACCACCACCAAAGACAGTGTTTCTGGAGTGAGTCGGTCGCAATTTATGCTATTGCCTTCAAAATCAGTTGATAAAATGTCTGCGCAGGCCTATAACCAAACGTTGGGCGAAGCGAAAAAGAAAAACACCCTCAATGCTGACCCTGCAATGGTAGAGCGTGTGCGCGGGATTTCTAACCGCTTAATCGCGCAAGTAGGCGTATTTAGGCCAGATGCAACCAAATGGGCATGGGAAGTCAACGTAGAGAAAAATGACCAACTCAATGCATACTGTATGCCAGGCGGTAAAATCATGGTGTTATCTGGCTTGGTAGAAAAAATTAACGCCACTGACGATGAACTTGCAGCCGTAATTGGCCACGAGATTGCCCACGCATTGCGTGAACATGGCCGCGAACGAATGTCGCAAGCTTATGTACATCAATTTGGCCTACAAGCGTTAGCTTCACTAGTGGGCGGCACCGCAGGTAGTATTGCTGCACAAGGTGCTGGTATGGGTAGCCAATTATTTTTTGCGTTGCCAAATGGCCGTGAGCAAGAGCGTGAATCGGACAGAATTGGCCTAGAGTTAGCAGCACGTGCAGGCTTTAATCCTGATGCAGCGGTGACCTTATGGCAAAAAATGAGTGCGAATAATAAAGGTGCACCACCAGAATTTTTAAGCACCCATCCTGCGAGCGAAAACCGTATTGCCGATTTAAAAGCGTTGGCACCTAAGGTTCGCCCATTATACGAAGCGGCAAAAGCAGGCAAGTAAACATTTAAATTTATTTAAAAGCGCGTCCAAGTGACGCGCTTTTTTATTGCCTTTTGGGCGAATGCGCAAGTTAGGTTAAAATAGCATTTTTTATACAATCAACTATTCACGAGAGCCCTATGGATCCACGTCAAGCAATTATCGAAGCGGCATTTGAAGACCGCGCAAACATTAACCCGAGCAACGCATCTGCAGCAATTAAATCTAATGTTGATAGCGTTTTAGCCGATTTAGATGCGGGCAAACTCCGCGTTGCATCTCGCGTTGGCGACACCCAAATATGGGAAACACACCAATGGTTGAAAAAAGCGGTGTTGTTATCTTTCCGCTTGAGCGACAACGTATTAATGGATGATGGCGTAACGAAATATTTTGATAAAGTACCACCAAAATTTTCCAACTACACTGAAGATGACTTTAAAGCTGGCGGCTTCCGTGTTGTGCCAAACGCAATCGTACGCCGTGGTTCTTTTATTGCAAAAAATGCAGTACTCATGCCCTCTTACGTCAATATTGGCGCGTATGTTGGTGAAGGCACCATGGTTGATACATGGGCGACTGTTGGCTCTTGCGCACAAATTGGAAAAAACGTGCATTTAAGCGGCGGCGTGGGTATTGGTGGTGTATTAGAGCCAGTACAAGCAGGACCAACTATTATTGGTGACAACTGCTTTGTGGGAGCGCGTTCTGAAGTTGTGGAAGGCGTAGTGGTTGAAGATAACTGCGTCATTTCGATGGGTGTTTATATTGGCCAAAGTACTAAAATTTACGACCGCGAAACAGGTGAAGTATTTTATGGACGTGTGCCTGCAGGTTCTGTGGTGGTTTCTGGCAACTTGCCTAGCAAAGATGGCAGCTACAGCCTGTATTGCGCAGTGATTGTGAAAAAAGTAGATGCCAAAACCTTAGGTAAAGTGGGCATTAACGAATTGTTACGCGGCATTTAAATATTTGTATGATTAAACTTTATGGAATTCCTAACTGCAATACCGTTAAAAAAGCTCGTGATTGGCTTGAAAAAAACGGGTTTGCTTATGAATTTCAGGATTTTAAAAAAATAGATGTTTCTGCTGATTTATTAGAAAACTGGCTTACGCAAATTCCACGAGAGCAACTCATCAACCGCGCAGGCCTTACATGGCGCGGCTTAGAGAGCAGCGTAAAAGATAACATCATCGATAACGCCTCTGCGATTGCACTCATGCGCGCAAAAACTTCTGTTATCAAACGCCCAGTGTTGGTAAAAGACAGTAAAATTCTAAGCTTAGGCTTCGATGAAGTCACTTATAAAAAGTTAATCAAATGAGTAAGACATTAGACTTAGTTATCGACTTGCTAAAGCGGCAATCGAATACACCTGAAGATGCGGGCTGCCAAGAGGCCATGATTGCGCGGCTTGAACCGCTTGGTTTTAAAATAGAGCGGATGCGCTTTGGTGATGTCGATAATTTTTACGCGCGTTTAGGCACAGAGCCTCCCCTCATTGTGTTTGCGGGGCATACCGATGTGGTACCCACTGGCCCACTCGATAAATGGCATACCCCGCCTTTTGAGCCCACCATTGTGGATGGCATGCTCTATGCGCGCGGTGCTGCCGATATGAAAACCTCACTCGCGGCGTTTGTCACAAGTATTGAAGAATTTATCGCAGAAACGCCTGACTTTAAAGGTTCTATTGGCTTGCTCGTGACTTCTGATGAAGAAGGTATCGCAATTAACGGCACCGTTAAGGTGGTTGAAGCTTTAAAAAATCGTGGTGAATTCATCGATTATTGCGTGGTGGGTGAGCCTACCAGCAATAAAGTAGTTGGCGATATGATTAAAAATGGTCGTCGCGGCTCACTTTCTGGCAAACTCACCGTTAAAGGTGTTCAAGGCCATATTGCATACCCGCATTTGGTTAAAAACCCCATTCACTTGGTTGCGCCTGCAATTAAAGATATGGTCGAAACGGTGTGGGACAATGGCAATGAATATTTTCCGCCAACGTCATGGCAAATTTCAAACATGAATGGCGGCACAGGTGCCACAAATGTAGTGCCTGGTGAAGTGGAAATTTTATTTAACTTTCGATTTTGCCCAGAACTCAATGGTGAAGGTAGCACAGAGACAAACTTAAAACAGCGAGTACATGCAATTTTGGAACATCATGTGCTGGATTACGACTTGGTGTGGGAATACTCACCGCCTTACATCACGCCACGCAGCAACTTGGTCGATGCGATTGAAGAAGCGATTCAAACGGCTTATGGCGTAATGCCAGAACTTTCAACCACAGGAGGTACTTCAGATGGCCGCTTTATTGCTGATATTTGCAAACAAGTGATTGAGTTTGGGCCGCTCAACAAAACCATACACAAACTCAATGAATGTGTCGGTGTTGCGGATATTGAGCCTCTCAAAGAAACTTATAAACTCACTATGCAAAAACTACTCAAATGATGCACTTTCCGCGTCTTGCTGAGGAGCTTTTTA
>JAIYEJ010000121.1 GCA_027487055.1 Methylotenera sp.
GTAAATGATCCAGCAACTGGCATGGGACACGACGCTATTAAAGTCGCAATGATTTACAAACCAGCCAAATTAAGCCTGCTTGGTGCATCACTCTCTGACACAGACAGTATCAATAGTCGTCCTACATTGGCTCAAACCTTTGTGGCTAGCAATAGTGAGAAGTTCTCTGTTTTGGTCAATCACTTTAAGTCCAAAGGCAGTTGCCCATCCACAACGGCCAATGCAGACCCAGATCAAGATCAGGGTGATGGTCAAGGGTGCTGGAACGATTTGCGCACAAAACAGGCAACGCGTTTAGCCAATAGCTTTATACCTCAGGTTCAAGCGGCTGCATCTGATACAGATGTGATTGTGATTGGTGACTTAAATGCTTACGGCAAGGAAGACCCAATTCTAAACTTGTCAAATGTAGGATTTGTTGATCAAGTAGCGCGCTTTAATGGTCAAGCTGGCTACTCCTATGTGTTTGATGGTGAAGCAGGCTATTTAGACCATGCATTAGCCAATTCAAGTATGTCCGCACAAATTATAGCTACCACACATTGGAACATTAATGCAGACGAACCTTCTGTAATTGATTACAACACCGAGTTTAAACCACAAGACTTATATACAGATGCACCGTATCGCTCTTCAGACCATGACCCAGTGGTGATTGGTTTAAACCTAACCAAAACCATTAACGGCACGGCCGGACGTGACACTTTGGTGGGGACAGCGGGGGATGATGTGGTCGTTGGTGGCATTGGTGCCGACACCCTGACTGGCAACGCAGGCGCCGATGTATTTGTGTTTAACAGCATGCGTGATGCGATTGACACAATTAATGATTTTACCCCAGCCACAGATCGCATTCAACTGACAGCTTTATTGCAGAGCTTGGGTTACGCAGGTAGCAACCCGTTTACAGATGGATATGCGCGCTTAGTCATCATTGCTGGCAATGTGACTTTGCAAATCGATGCTGATGGGCTGGCTAGTACATCACCATTCCGTACATTAGCAATATTGAAAGCAGTGAATATTGCCAATATCGATGTGGTGAGAGATTTTGTTTGGTAAATGTTTTATTTGTAATTTTTATTCAATGATATTAGGGAGATAGAGATGTTTAAACAAGTTATATTGGTTCTAGCACTTTCTTTAGCAGCAGAAGCCAATGCAGCAAATGTAACACAATGGAACTTTAATTCAGTTATAGCAGATACCAACACTGCAACAGGTTCAATAACCCCTAGTCTTGGTTCTGGTAGCCTTAGCGCACTTAATGTGACAACTTCTTTTGCATCAGGCACGGCGAATGGTGGTTCATCTGACCCTGCTGGCTTAGTTGATAACAGCGGTTTTCAAACAACAGGTTATGCAGCACAAGGGACTCAAAACAAATTAAGTGGTGTACAGTTTAATGTAAGCACTTTAGGTTTTGAAGATATTGTCATTAACTACGATTTACGTCATAGCAATACCAGCTCTCGTTATGAGCAATTTCAGTATTCATTAGACGGTACAAGTTTTATTGACTTTGCATTATTTGATGGTAATGCAGGTGATACTTGGTTTAAGAACCGTACTGTAGATTTATCTAGCATTACCGGAGCAGACAATAACTCAAGCTTTGCATTTCGTGTAGTGAGTGCCTTTGCTCCCTCAACTTCACAATATGCAGCTAGTAGCACTGCTTATGCCACTACTGGTACATGGCGCTTTGATTATGTCACTGTATCAGGCACTGCAACTGCACCGGTTCCAGAACCAGAAACGTATGCAATGTTTTTAGCTGGTTTAGGTTTAATGGGCTTTGCTTCACGTCGTAAACAATAATTCGTTAATTAAATTAAAGGGAATATTTATGTTAAGAATCAAAAAACTAGCATTTAGCATCTCATTGCTATTTACCGCAAATATTGCATTTGCTGAAGGCGTTACAATTTTACATGTTGGTGATCAGGAAACTTGGTTGCTTTCTGCACAAGGTAATTTGCGTGATGACGCCAATCAAGTAATTTCATTTTATGGCGGTATTGACCGCCTTGCGACAGTTATTGCAAATGCACAAACTGCAGCTACAACTGCAGGCAAAACAGTCATTAAATTAAATGCAGGTGATGCATTTTTACCTGGCCCAAGATTTACAGCAAGCTTTGCAAACCTAGCGACAGCTCACCCTGATGGTGGACAAGACTTTTACGATGCGATTGCTATGCGTCAAATAGGCTTTGATGCAACAGTCTTCGGTAACCATGAGTTTGATTTAGGCCCTACAACTGCAGCACGTTATGCAGAAATTACAGGCACGACTTATTTATCAAGTAACCTTAATTTTGAAGCTACGCCAGAATTTAGCACTCTCAAAGCGGCTGGTAAAGTTGCGCCATCAAAAATAGTCACAACGCTCGGAGGTAAAAAAATTGGTATTGTGGGCGCTACAACGCCACTTTTACCTAGTATTTCTTCACCTGGCGCAGTTAATTTAATTGGCTATAGCCCCGCAAATACCGAGCTACAAAACTTACAAGCTTTAGTTCCTATCATACAAAACGAAGTTGATCGTTTACGCACCGTTGAGGGTGTTAATACTGTGATTTTAATGAGCCACTTACAAAATGCTGCAAATGAACGTAATGTAGTGATTCCTGCTCTTAAAGGCGTGGATATAGTAGTTTCTGGTGGTGGTCATGAACTGATGACGGATCCAGATGACTTGCTAATTAATGGTGGTGTTGCACCATCCTTTGTGACACATCCTGTATATTCAAACGATGCAGACGGCAAGCAAGTTGCTGTACTTACTGGTCACTTTGGTAACCGTTATGTGGGTGAAGTGAACCTAACTATTAATGATACGACTGGTGCGCTGACAAGTATTGATAGCACAAAAATGATTCGTGTGTCTGGAGCAACAGCCGATGCTGACCGTGTGGTAGGTAATTCAACACTTAACGCGAGTGTAGTTACACCAGTTAGAAATTATATTTCAGCTTTAAATGGACAGATTATTGCTACTACAGGTGTTAGACTAAATGGTCAAAGAACATCTGCTTGTACCGCACCTTGCACATTCCCAGTAGGCATCCGTAATGCTGAAATGAATTTGGGTAACTTAGTAGCTGATGCTATGCGTTATGCAGGTGAGGCAGAAGTATCCATTCAAAACGGTGGCGGCATTCGTACCAGCATTGCCGGACCAGGCAATATTTCAGTGGGTGATACCTTTAATGTGTTGCCATTTACCAACCTAGTTAAACGTGCACCAAGCATGAATGCAACCCAATTGAAAGATTTATTGGAGCACGCTTACGCAACAACAAGTCCATCAGGTTTAGAAAACGGTCGTTTTGCACAAGTGTCAGGCATAAAAGTTACATATAAGAGCAATAATACTGCCCGAAATTCTGCAGCTACTGCTGCTTCAGTTGGTACTGGTAATAAAATCCTTAGAGTCGTTCTAGACGACGGAACAGTATTGATTGATGGTGGTGTGGTAGTTAATACAACGCGTACATTCTCATTTGCCACAATTGA
>JAIYEJ010000082.1 GCA_027487055.1 Methylotenera sp.
AATGTCAAGAACGTCATTGCAGTGGCTTCTGGCAAAGGCGGTGTGGGGAAATCAACGACCTCTGTAAATTTGGCACTTGCGTTGGCGGCCGAAGGCGCAACCGTAGGCTTGCTGGATGCCGACATTTACGGACCTAGCCAGCCACAAATGCTAGGCATTAGCGGCAGGCCAGAAAGCATGGATGGCAAAAGTATGGAGCCGATGCTCGCGCATGGAATTCAAACCATGAGTATTGGTTTTTTGGTGGATACCGACACGCCTATGGTATGGCGTGGTCCCATGGTGACGGGCGCTTTAGAGCAGTTGTTGCGCGATACTAAATGGCGTGATTTAGACTATTTAGTGATTGACTTGCCGCCAGGCACGGGCGATATTCAACTCACACTCGCACAAAAAATCCCCGTGACTGGTGCGATTATTGTGACCACACCGCAAGATATTGCGCTGTTGGATGCGCGCAAAGGTTTAAAAATGTTTGAAAAAGTCGGCATTCCAATCTTGGGGATTGTCGAGAACATGAGCACACATATTTGTAGCCAATGTGGTCACGAGGAACATATATTTGGCGCGGGCGGTGGGCAAAAAATGTGTGACGATTATAAGGTGGATTTGCTAGGCAGTTTACCACTAGATATGAGCATTCGCGTAATGACCGATGGTGGCAAGCCGTCGGTCATTATGGAGCCTGACTCAATAATATCCAAAATCTATAAAGAAATTGCACGCAAAGCTGCCATTAAAATTGCAAACGCGGCCTTAGACCACAGCAGCAAATTCCCAAATATTGTGATTCAAAATACGTAGAATTTACGCTATTATTTAAAAGATGATAAGTATGAGAGAATTTAGATGCCCTGCAAGGCAGTATCCATAAGGGTCGCAGAGCATCTATTTTGATGTTATCAAAACTCAACCTCAAAACAATATACATCTACACCGCATTTTGGTTTGATTAAAGTAGCTGGAATATCTACGCCACTGCGCCATTGATTTACTGCTTCTTGTTTGCCTCTGCCCGTGACTAAAAACATTGCGGCATTGGTATTATTAAGCCGATTTTGAGACATAGTAATACGATCCGATGGTGGTTTGGGCGAATTAAATACAGGTACCGCATCTGCACTATTGTCTACAGTATGGCCTGGAAACAAGCTTGCTGTATGCCCATCTTCGCCTAAGCCAAACAATACTAAATCAAATGTACCAACATTAGTAAGGGTTTTAGCATATGCTTTTGCACCTTCTATCGGACCCAGCTCTGCGGGGATGTTATAAATTTGATTCGCTGGCACATTGACATGGCTCAACCATACTTGCTGTACCATTAAGCTATTGCGATCTTCATGATCTACAGGTAAACAACGGTCATCATTAATAAAAATGTGCCATTTCGTCCAGTCCGTCGGCATATCACGCAGCAATGTGTAAATCGCTCTAGGGGTATTACCACCTGCTAATACAATAGAAAATTGTCCGTTTTTGCTAATTGCCGTCGCCGCATATTGCATAATGGCTTCGCACACGGCGTGCCTTAATGCATCAATACTTTCGAACGATTTCCAACGGGTATTATCAAGGGGTTGATTGCTTTGCGTCATTACGATGTTTCTCTATATATAATTGATGTCGATTAAGTTAAGTAAAAAATTCAAGTAAAAATTTAAGGCAGTATTTCACACAAAGTTATGCACACTGTCATGCATTTTATATGTTTTTTTAAGTGAATGATTGTACGAGATTACCGCCATGCATTATTATATCGGCTTATTGCTAAGGATATTTAATGATTATCAAAGATAATGAAGTTGCAGACATATCGACACCAACGGGCGATATGCGTGCACACATTTTTCGCCCCGCTGCCCCTGGTAAATATCCTGCTGTGTTAATGTACTCTGAGATTTTTCAAATCACGGCCCCAATTCGCCGCACAGCGGCGATTTTGGCTGGTCATGGTTTTATTGTTGCCTGCCCAGAAATTTATCATGAATACGAGCCACTAGGCACTGTGCTGGGTTATAACGAATCGGGTACTGCACGCGGTAATGAGCTTAAAACAACTAAGCCAGTAGATGCATATGATTCAGATGCGCGTGCAATGTTGGACTACCTAAAAACACGCAGTGATTGCACAGGGCGTTTAGGCGTTATGGGCATTTGCATTGGCGGCCACTTAGCGTTTCGTGCGGCAATGAATCCTGATGTTTTGGCTACAGCTTGTTTTTACGCAACTGATATTCATAAAAAAAGCCTAGGCTTAGGTCAAAACGATAACTCGTTGCAACGTGCTGGCGACATTAAAGGTGAACTATTGCATATTTGGGGTCGCCAAGACCCGCATATTCCGCTTGAAGGCCGTAACTTGGTGAAAGCACGTCTTGAAGAAGTAGGAGCCAAATATACTTGGCACGAGGTTAATGCCCAGCATGCATTTATGCGTGATGAAGGTCCACGTTACGATCCAGCGCTCGCCATGCAATGCTGGGGGATGGTCTTGGAGCTATTCCACCGGCGTTTAGGCTGGGGTGACGTTGATGAAGTGAACCCAGGCACCTAAGAAAAACA
>JAIYEJ010000115.1 GCA_027487055.1 Methylotenera sp.
ATACAACATCAAAACACCCGCTCTGCAAGCCCCATAAAGACTGGCTTGCTGGCCAATTAATTTCTCTCGCTATACTTCTTCTTCCTCAACTTCATTTATCTCTGCAATCGGAATGACTTTTTTACCACTGCTTAAAGTATCTAATGCCGCTTTGTATTCAGTCATTTGATTAAAGTTGAGGTATTTGTAAATGTTGGCAGTATCCGCTAATTTATTACCCACTGTTTCCAGGTATTCCACATGTGTTGGCATTCGACCTAATTTGGCGCAAACTGCCGCCAACTCGGCTGAACCCAAGTAAACTCGTGCGTCTTTACCCATGCGGTTATCAAAGTTGCGGGTTGAGGTTGAAAACACAGTCGCTTTATCGGCAACGCGCGCTTGGTTACCCATGCAGAGCGAGCAGCCTGGCACTTCGGTACGCGCACCTGCCACGCCAAATACCGAGTAGACACCTTCATCACGCAACTGCGCTTCATCCATACGCGTTGGTGGGGCTATCCAAAGCCTTGTTGGGATATTGCCCATGCCGTCTAACACTTTTGCCGCGGCGCGGTAGTGGCCGATATTGGTCATGCAACTACCAATAAATACTTCGTCAATTTTGTCGCCCACTACAGCAGATAAAGGCTTGATGTCATCTGGGTCATTCGGGCAAGCAACAAGTGGCTCATTGATTTGGTTTAAATCAATTTCAATCACATGCGCATATTCGGCATCAGCATCTGGTTTCATCAATTCTGGTTTTTTAAGCCATGCTTGCATATTTTCTATACGACGTTGCAAGGTGCGTGCATCTTCATAACCATTTTCAATCATGTTTTGCATCAGCACAATATTGGAGTTTAAAAACTCAATCACGGGTGCTTCATTCAATAACACGGTACAGCCATTGGCAGAGCGCTCGGCAGAGGCATCTGCAAATTCAAATGCTTGTTCTACTTTTAAATCTGGCAAGCCTTCAATTTCTAAAATACGGCCGTTAAATACGTTTTTCTTGCCTGTTTTTCCTACCGTTAATGAGCCTTCTTGAATCGCTGCATATGGAATTGCATTGACCAAATCACGCAAGGTAATACCAGGTTGCATTTCACCTTTGAAGCGCACCAAGACAGATTCTGGCATATCGAGCGGCATTGCACCTGTGGCGGCAGCAAATGCTACCAAGCCTGAACCCGCAGGGAATGAAATCCCAATCGGGAAGCGCGTATGCGAATCGCCACCAGTCCCCACAGTATCAGGCAAAATCATCCTATTGAGCCAAGAGTGAATCACTCCATCGCCTGGACGCAAACTCACGCCACCGCGGCTAGACATAAACTCTGGCAAGGTATGTTGTAATTTAATATCCACTGGTTTTGGGTAAGCGGCAGTGTGGCAGAAACTTTGCATCACTAAATCTGAGCTAAAACCTAAGCAAGCCAACTCTTTCAATTCATCTCTTGTCATGCCGCCAGTGGTATCTTGTGAACCGACTGTGGTTGCCTTTGGCTCACAATAGCTACCTGGGCGGACACCATTCACTCCACAAGCTTTACCCACCATTTTTTGTGCAAGCGTATAGCCTTTGCCAGAGTCTTTGCTAGGGGTTGCAGTAATAAAGGTGCTAGGGGCTGGCAAGCCTAATGCTTTACACGCATTGGTGGTTAATCCACGACCAATAATGAGCGGGATACGTCCACCCGCACGCACCTCGTCAGGCATGGTCACTGGACTCAACTCAAAAGTGGTCAATATAGCGCCCGCTTCGTTAACAACTTTGCCTTCATATGGCTTAATAACAATCACATCGCCTGTATTTAAATTTGATACATCCGCCTGTATGGGGAATGCACCTGAGTCTTCTGCAGTATTAAAGAAAATTGGCGCAATTTTGCTACCAATCACCACACCACCCGTGCGCTTGTTGGGTATGTTCGGAATATCGTCACCCATAAACCATTGCACTGAGTTAATGGCCGACTTACGTGAAGAACCTGTGCCCACCACATCGCCCACGTACGCTAATGGCAAGCCTTTTTGCTTGAGCCTTTCTATCGTTTTTAATCCATCGGGCATTTTGTTAATCAGCATAGCTTTTGCATGCAGCGGAATATCTGGACGGCTCCAGGCATCTTGCGCTGGGCTTAAGTCATCGGTATTCGTTTCACCATCCACCTTAAATACAACCATTTTAATTTCTTTTGCCAACTCTGGTTTGTTGGTAAACCACTCCGCATTAGCCCAAGATTGCATCAGTTTTGTAGCGTGCTCATTGCCCGCTTTCATTTTGGCTTCTACATCATGAAAGCTATCAAACATCAGAATAGTACTGCTGAGGGCGGTAACCGCATGGGGCGCCATTGGCGTGTCTAATAAATCAACCAACGCTAATACGTTGTAACCACCAAGCATCGTACCTAATAATTGCACTGCTTTTTCAGGTGAAACTAACGGCGATATTGCAGTACCTTTTGCTATATCAGTTAAGAAGGCTGCTTTCACATAAGCGGCTTGGTCAACCCCAGCAGGTGTGCGGTTTTCTAGTAAATCTACTAACAAGGTTTCTTCACCCTTTGGTGGAGTCTTTAATAGCTCAACCAATGAGGCAACTTGCTCTGCGTTAAGCGGTAAAGGCGGTAGGTTTTGTGCAGATCGTTCTGCTACGTGGGCAAGGTAGGCTTTTAACATAGTTATTTTCAGGCTCATTTAACAATTAACAAAATTATAAGCTAGCCTAAAAGTTACGCAATTTCACATCACGTAAACAATTAAACTAGTTTTTACTATCA
>JAIYEJ010000358.1 GCA_027487055.1 Methylotenera sp.
AGGCACTAGGCTTTATTAACCATAGTTTAGTTGAAAAGTTGCCTACGCTTAACATGCCTTTAACAGTATATTTGTAACATGGAGCAATACCACAAACTTTTACAACATATACTGGATACGGGCGCTGTTAAAACCGACCGTACGGGCACGGGAACCAGCAGTGTTTTTGGCTACCAGATGCGTTTTAACCTGGCCGATGGCTTCCCGGTTATCACCACCAAAAAGCTGCACTTAAAGTCGATAATACACGAGTTGCTTTGGTTTTTACAGGGCGATACGAATATTAAATATTTGAAAGCCAACGGCGTTTCTATTTGGGACGACTGGGCCGACGAAAATGGCAACCTGGGGCCTGTTTACGGCTACCAGTGGCGCAACTGGCCTACCCCTGATGGTGGGCATGTTGACCAGATTAAAAACCTGATAGAGCAGATAAAATCGAAGCCTGACAGCCGTCGCCTGATAGTAAGTGCCTGGAATGTGGCCGATGTGGACAAGATGGCGTTGCCGCCCTGCCATTGCCTTTTCCAGTTTTATGTGGCCGATGGTAAACTGTCGTGCCAGCTGTACCAACGCAGCGCCGATGTGTTTTTGGGGGTTCCGTTTAACATTGCATCGTACGCCCTGCTTACCATGATGGTGGCGCAGGTGTGTGGCCTTGAGGCGGGTGAGTTTATCCACACCTTTGGCGATGCCCACCTGTACAGCAACCATATAGAGCAGGCGCAGTTGCAGCTTAGCCGCGACATTCGCCCGCTGCCAACCATGAAGATAAACCCGGAGGTGAAGGATATTTTCGGCTTTACGTTTGAAGACTTTACGCTGGAAAACTACGACCCGCACCCGCATATTAAAGCCGCGGTTGCTGTTTAAGCCCATGGTTGCCCGCGTAGTTAAACTTACTCTGGAACTGGTGCTGATGCTGTTTGTAGCATCGTGCCTGTGCTGTGCTAAGTACACATCGTACCTGAGTCAAGCTGCTGCGGGGCAAATGCGGATATTGGCTAAAAGTGAGCCTATTGACGACTACCTGAAGGACACCGCCATACCCGACAGTGTGCGCCAAAAGCTGCAACTGGTAAAGGAGATTAGGGCCTATGCTTTTGATAAGTTGGGTTTGCTGCCTACCAACAACTACACCAAGTTCTTCGACCAGCAAGGCAAGCCGCTCTTATGGGTGGTATCGGCCAGTAAGGAGTTCACTTTAGAGCCGAAGATGTGGTGGTTCCCCATAGTAGGCAACGTGTCGTACAAAGGCTTTTTTAGTCTGGATGGTGCCCGCGATTTAGCCGACGACCTACAAGCTGATGGCTACGATACCCGCATACGCGAAGTGAATGCCTGGAGCACCTTAGGTTGGTTTTCTGACCCTGTAATGAGTACCATGCTTGAATATCCCGAGGCTGACCTTGCAGAGTTGCTCTTCCACGAGTTGAGCCATTCTACCATCTACATAAAAGGCAATGTGGATTTTAGCGAGAGCCTGGCCAATTTTATTGGCATGCGCGGCGCTATTATGTATATGCAGGATAAGTATGGCAAAGACAGCAAAGAGTGCATGCGCTATGTAAACGATATTGCTGATATAGACCGCTTTGAACAGTATATGCTGAATGGTGCTATTAAGCTGGATAGCTTGTATGCTACCATGAAGGGCAGCGACAACCCCATAGGCAAACGCAAGCTAAAGCAGGCATATATTGCTAAGATTGTAGCTAACCTTGATACGGTAAATTTTATAGACAAGGGCTACTATTACCATGTGTTCGACAATCGCCCGTTGCCCAACAATGCCTACTTTATTGTTAAGCGCCAGTACAATAGCAAAATGAACTTTTTTGCTGAAGAAATGGACAAAATTGCCGGCGGCGATTTGGTGAAGTATATTGCTTATTTGAGGGAGAAGTATAAGAAGTAACTAGCTGTAACATTAGTATTTACTAATAACCAAGAATTATCAGTCACCAACTTACGAGTAAAATCAGTAATTTGGGGCTTTAAAATTTCTAAAATATATTATGAATAAGCTTTTCACTAAATCGCTGGCCGTGTTAGCCATAGCATTAGCTGTATGTACGGGAATGAATGCACAGGCCCCGCAAAAATTTAATTACCAGGCTATTGCACGTAACGCTCAAGGTAATGACCTTCAAAATCAACCTGTAGGTATCCGTATTTCTATTCTTGATGGAGGTACTAACGGTACCCTTGTTTACCAGGAAACCCAAACCAAAACAACCAACCAGTTTGGCTTATTTACTCTTGAAATAGGCGGTGGCACTGTTGTTAGTGGCGATTTCTCTACCATTGCCTGGGGTAGCGGAAGCAAATACATTAAAACCGAAATAGACCCAACGGGTGGTACTAACTACACTGTTGCAGGTAACTCACAACTAATAAGCGTTCCCTACGCATTGTATGCAGGCCAGGCGCCGGGCACACAAGGTCCTGCTGGTCCTCAAGGCCCAGCGGGTGTTCAAGGCCCGGCAGGCCCAACAGGTGTGGGTACACAAGGCCCAGCGGGTCCACAAGGCCCAACTGGCCCTGGTGGTGGCGCTACAGGCCCACAAGGCCCACAAGGCTCGGCTGGCCCAACCGGCCCAACTGGAACAGGCTTAACAGGTCCA
>JAIYEJ010000154.1 GCA_027487055.1 Methylotenera sp.
ACTCTGGCGGAATAGATTTAACCCTGCGCTACGATGCTACCAAATGGTGGAGGATTAACCTAAACGGTGGCGCTTTTTATACCAGGCTAAACGCCAGCAACCTACAACAGGGTTTAAGTGCGGGCCGTTGGGGCGGTATGGGCCGTGCTATGATGTCTTTTAAACCTTTAAAAGGACTGGATGTTCAACTTAGCTATAGCCTGGGCGTGCCGTGGGTATTTACGCAAGGCTACATCAGGCCATTCCAAAATATGGATATATCGGCCCGATACGATTTCTGGAAAGACCGTTTGAGTATCACCGCCCGCCTAAGCGATGTGTTTAACCAGCGCCAGTTTGGTTATGTAACAGAAGGTATTGGCTTTAACCAGGATGGTATTCGTAAGAGCGAAACCCGCTGGGTAAACCTTAGCGTTACCTGGAAGTTTGGTAAGCTTATACCACAAAGCAAACGCCCAAAATCTGCACCAATCGAAATGCAGGACAATGGCGGGGGCGGACAGGGCTTTTAATTAGTTGCAAAGGGGCGAGTGGCGAAGTTGTTGAGACAAGTACTTAGTGGGGAGGGGAGGCCTGAGGGCTGAGTTGGTTAAATTAAGAGATAAAAAGATACTAAATGAAGACCCTTGTAGTAGCAGCTACCGAAATGGAGATTAGGCAGGCTAAAGAAGCACTGCCGGGTGTTGAGTTTTTGGTAACCGGTGCAGGTATGGTAAACACCGCTTATAAACTGGGCAAACACCTTACTGCAAACTCTTTTGATTTTATAATAAACGCCGGGGTTTGCGGGTGCTTTGACCGAAAATATGAATTAGGCACACTGCTCAATATTTCTGTTGATGCCTTTGCCGATTTAGGAGCTGATGATAATGGCCGGTTTATTGATTTGTTTGGCTTAAACCTGGTTGACAAAAACGAAAGACCCTTTACCGATGGGCTTATTATTAACTTTAGCCATGCACCATTTGGCAACCTTGAAGAAGTAGTAGGCATTACGGTAAATACAGCCAGCGGGAACCAAAAACAAATAGATTTGTTAGTAGAGCAGTATAAACCTGTAACCGAAAGTATGGAAGGGGCGGCTTTTGCCTACGTATGCGAGCTGGAAAACGCTAAATACGTGCAGATAAGGGCAATTTCTAACTATGTAGAACCGCGCAATAAAGAAAACTGGAAAATGGGTTTGGCTGTAAAAAATTTGAATGAGTACCTGATAGGTTTACTACAATGAAATTAACACTTGGGTTTTCGCCCTGCCCTAACGATACATTTATTTTTGATGCGCTGGTAAATAAGAAAATTGATACCAAAGGCATTGAATTTGAAGTTAAGTATGCCGATGTAGAGCAGCTAAACCAATGGGCTACAGAGGGCAAACTGGATATTACCAAGCTTAGTTTTCATGCATATGCTTACTGTATGCAAAACTATGTACTGCTAAATTCAGGCAGTGCGCTGGGCAACAACTGTGGGCCTATGCTTATAGCCAAGCACCCGCTGCAAAAAGAAGATATTGTTACATCAACCATAGCCATACCTGGCAAAATGACTACTGCCAATTTTCTGCTGGGCATATTGTACCCTAAAGCGCGCAGTAAAAAAGAAGTACTATTTTCAGGTATTGAGGGGGCTGTTGCAGGTGGGTCAGTAGATATGGGGCTTATTATTCACGAGAACAGGTTTACATACGAGCAAAAAGGCTTTTTTAAAGTAACCGATTTGGGTGAAGAATGGGAAACACAAACCAATTCACCTATTCCGTTAGGTGGCATATTTATAAAGCGTGATTTAGATACTAAACTGCAACATACGGTAGACGCATTGATACACGAGAGTATAGAATATGCCTTTGCTAACCCCGAAAGCAGCAGAGAATATGTTAAACAACACTCGCAAGAGATGGAAGACAGTGTAATTGCCAAACATATAAACCTGTATGTAAACAAATACTCTTTAAACCTTGGCGCAGAAGGTAAAAAAGCAATAGAAACCATGTTTACCATAGGGCAAACAAATGGTGTAATACCGCCAACCAATTACCCTTTATTCATTTAAGCCGTTGTTAACATAAGGCTAATACTAAATACTATCTTTGCACTTATGATTATTGTTACCGGCGCAGCAGGATTTATTGGAAGCAACCTGATAGGTAAGTTGAATGATGAGGGCTATAATGACATTATTGCCGTTGATGACTTTTCTAACCCGGCAAAAGACTCTAACCTGGAGCATAAACTAATTACTAAACGGGTACACCGCGACGATTTTTTTTACTGGCTGAAAGAGAACCACAAACTGGTACAGTTTATATTTCATATTGGTGCGCGCACAGATACTACCGAGTTTAACGTAGAGATTTTTAATAAGCTAAACCTTGACTATACCAAACAGGTATGGCAGTTGTGTGTTGAATTTGGTTTACCAATGGTTTACGCATCATCGGCCGCTACTTACGGCAATGGCGACCTGGGCTATCAGGATGATGAGGCTATAATATCCAAACTGGTGCCTTTAAACCCTTACGGAGAAAGCAAAAACAACTTTGATAAATGGGCCAT
>JAIYEJ010000250.1 GCA_027487055.1 Methylotenera sp.
AAATTGTTGACCTCCGGAACTGCCGAGTGGATTTGGACATTGTCCTTTTGAATGCAAAACTCCAGAAAGAGTAATTAAGAGTAAAAGTAATTTTTTCATGTGTTGTATATTTAATTAATTTGTTTATGGTTGATTTTGGTTTAGAGGTTTTAATCTGAGCCTTTGTATTACATATTGTTTCATTTCAATTTTTGTATTCGTTATTTTTTACTACAGCTTCGCCACTTCAGTCACAATGAACTGTGAACGAATTGGGTTATATTGACAAATTTGCGTTGTCAATATTTAAATGCAAGTAGGAGATAATCTGAAATAAATACTTGAGTAAAATTTATCAATTTAGATAATTGAATTGAACTCAACAGATGATTGAGTCAGGGGATTAATGCAATTCCTTGCAAAGGAACCTAATTCCAGAATTTATAACGGCGCAGTAGTTCTGCAGTTGTTTGACAATCATTTTTATCACGAGCCATAGCTAAATGATTGTATATTGTTCTCTCAGAAAGGGAGAGTTTTTCAGATACTTCTATTTGAGTGAACCCCGAATTTAGTAGTTCTAATATTTGAGTTTGTTTCGGTGTAGCAATAATCGGATCAGTGGAAAGTACACTTGGATCGTGATTTGCCAGACTTTCTGTAAATGAGCAAAAATATTGTCTATTGTTAAATAGGGCAATCAACCCGTTTGTAATTTCGATTGCTTGTGCTGCTTTGGATAAATACGCAACTACTTTCAATTTTTTCAATTGGTCATAAATGTTTTTGTTCGTGTGAGAACTAAAAACCATAAATGGGATTTTTCTCTCATAACAGATAGTTGGTACAGCTAAACTTTTGCCTGTGACAATTTGTAAATCACAAATAACAAAATCAACAATGTTCTTTTTGATGTAATATAGAGTTGGGTTGATTTCGAGAAATAGTAATACTTGAGCTTCAGGGAGAATTTGCTGTATTTCTGATTGTAGAAAGTTAAGAATTAAAGGGTGGTCATCTAAAACTACGATTTTCATAGTGGAATAAATATGGAATCAATGGTGTAACCGTCTGTGTATTTTATTTCATTGCCCCCACCAATAATTTTTAAACGATCATTAATGATGCTCAAGCCACGTCCACGATAAGCAAACAATCTCGGGAATGTGTAATCGATGAGCTTAGATTTTGATGCATATATGATGGTGACTACCAATAAATCCTTTTCATGTGTGATATCTATTTGGATTTTTTTGGGATTAGTGTGCTGAATAATGTTAGCGAGTTTCTCTTGTATAATTCGATAGGATTGTAAAAGGTGTTCCTCTTTTGGACAAATCGTTGTATGGCTCAGGACATAGATTTTCGTATCTCCAATACTAAGCTCAGACGCAAGATTAAAGATGCCTTCATGCCATTTTCCGTTGGAGAGTTCGCGCGGGTGAATGGATTCAAGTACTTTATGGATATCGTACTGGAAAAGTCGAATTTGGCTTTCAATCCGTTCTATTTCCAAATTGTTTTTCAATAGAGGATTTGACTTTAAATTCTCAAGGGATTTATTCATTATCAGAATCTTGTAGCCCATGTGGTCATGTAAATCATTAGAAATTCTTTTTCGTTCTGTCTCTAGGCTATTGAAATTCATTTTGTACAACCTTTTGATAACCTTTGAATATCTTGCTATAACTAATTTGCTATACATAAAGACGCCAGCAAGAATCGTCAGAGCTGGAATAAGTATAAAAAACAAACTAAGTAAGAAAGAGTCTCCTGAAGTTAGCATGGATAGAAAATAAGCCTAAAGGGTAGATAATTAAAGGTATGAAGCTAAAATAATACAATAGAAATGAATCATTCCAATTCGTTTTTAGATTTTCCATTTGAAATATTACTAACGTAATAAGTTGGTCTAAGCCCATTAGCAAATACACATAACTCAATTTAATTGCCTCTGATTTTCTATTGGATAGCACCAGCGCTTGATTAGTCAGAATTAGTATGCACAATAAATAATTTATGGAAATTAAATATTGGTTTCCCACTATAAAAATTACAATTGATAAAATTATGGCAATTCCAAAATGAATTTTTTTTACTGGTCTGAATATTAACAAGTTAAAAAAAGTAGGCACGCTAGCGTGTGATAAATTCGGATTGATTTGATCTTTTTGTATTAGATAAATAATGCTGTTAACGAATGATAGAAATATGAATGTTAACAAAGCATGGTGGGATTTCTTGAGTTTTGAATTGATACATGAATAAACAATACGTATAACTAATAATGCTAATAAACTCTGATCAATAATGAAACTTAAATTAACTATTGAATTTGTCACGGAAACAATAAAGGAGTGTTTGCGCTACAACGGACAGGACAATATATCAGACGATCTAAAATTATTCCGCTAGTTATGTCATTTTCTTGGATATCTGTCCCTACAAGTACGTTGGTTAAGTTATTGTTTGCGTCCAGAGCAAAATAAATACGAACACCCACACAACCAGGTTGGTTTAGTAAGTCTTGTATTGCGGTTGCAGATATTAGTCCAGCTTTGGTTTGTCCGGCGAATTGAGGAGCGTTTTGGTAAGCATGGGTCATTGTGATTGCTTCCTGTAAGGTGATTTCGTGATTGTTGTTTGTCATGATTGTATGTTTCAAACGCAATATAATATGTTTCAAAAAGCAAATACTTGGTAAATTTTTACCAATTTTCAATTTGCCCAAAATAAATACAGTGCCTTGTCCACCATGCTAGCACCTGTTAAATTGATAAGAATTTACCAATTAGATTGTTTTTTAATCATTTTGATTTGAACCCATGACTTTATATAAAAATTCAAATGGCTCAAAAGAACTGGGTTGTGGCTGCAGACCTGCGATTTCTCACTGGGAGAAACACACTGGAATGAGAGCGTCAGTATGTTCAGTGAAAGGTTGCACAAATAAAGCTACAATTGGCGGGCACATTATTAAATGCCATGGTAACGCATCCAATGTTCAATACATTGTCCCACTGTGCGCTGCTCATAATAACCATCACTTTGTTAACTGTTTTGAAATCAATGCACATATAATTCCGGTGCTTGTTAGAGACTACAGGCGATGTAAGAAATAATTTTTCGCTGCTGTGACAAAAACGATGTGAATTCATCAGATTTTGCAATTTGCCCTCAAATGAAATTGAACTAAAAACTAAAAAAATGAATAAAATTTCTAAAATTACAGCCGCGTTGATTTTGTCATTTATTTGCCGGAATTCAACTGCCCAAATGACGGGTTGGACAACTCAACCTATTGCAGAAGTAGTGCCAGACGGTGAAATTGTCTACTTAGACGAAAACAGGGTTGGTGTAACCAATGTTTCGCCATCGTCGTCGAACTACTCTATTTTGTTTAACTCTGGCTCTTTATCTGGAAGTTTTTCAAACGGTGATTACTGTCTACTTATTTCTATGGAGGACGGAGTCAATGCTGGCTTCCATAAAAGTTGTACTATTGTTGGCACTCCCACTGGTACTTCATGCACTGTGACACCAACCAATCCCTCTGGTTGGGGAGCTTTTACTTCTATGAGCAAAATTCAACTGATAAAGGTTACTACCGTAAGATCAATAGCCTTGAACTACGGCCAAATTACATGTCATGCATACGATGAAAGCAAATATACCGGCGGTGTTTTGGCTTTCATTTGTGATACGTTTTATGTAAATGCGGGTTATGTGAATGTTAGTGGCCAAGGAATTTCTCCGTATACCATGAATTATGGTACTCCTGGCGTGGGTGGTCCTGGATCTGCTATGTATTTGGGCAATAATAACGGACGCCCTCAGGTAAATGTTCCACCTTGCTATACACCCGATCCAATTACTGGTAAAATATTGTTTTTTACAAATAATGGAACTAATGGAGATGGTGGTTTGAATAACGGAGGTTCAGGGACAACTTATTCATACTCACCCACAATTACAAACACCACTTTCAATAACAATTATCCATATAGAATTAACATGGGCCGCCCTGGAGTTTTGGGGTCTAATTTTTCTGCTGCTTCGGGGGGTGGCGGCGGTGGCCATGGTGGTGACGGTAGATTTTTGAATAATCTGCCTATCAGTGGCGATCCTGGTCTTAATGGAGAAAACGGAAACGAACCCCTTCAAAAGAATTCGCGAGGTGGTGGAATTATGATCGCAAAGATTGGTGTTCTTGTTGGCGATAGTGCTTTGATTACCTCAAACATTGGGCGATTTCTGAGTAACGGTGGATA
>JAIYEJ010000282.1 GCA_027487055.1 Methylotenera sp.
GATTTATTCGAGCACTTACTTAAAGCCAAAGTACTTTTAGTAGATGTTCGTAACAATGATGAGGTTGCGCAAGGGGTAATACCTGGTGCCATGCACATTCAGTTATCGATGCTACCCATACAATACGATAAGCTCATGAATGCAAACTCAGTTGTATTTTATTGCCATAGCGGTATACGCTCAGCCCATGCAGCAGATTTTGCAGTCAGCAAAGGCATTAAAGATGTATTTAACCTTATTGGCGGGGTTGTGGCATGGCGTAACGCTGGTTACACATTAACACAAAAAAAATAAACCCTTACATGTGCTAAGTCAGATAGGAAAATTATGGATTTCGACAAAGAACTTGATGCGACAAATTTAAATTGCCCATTACCTATTTTGCGTTGCAAAAAAGGCTTAAGTGAGATCAATGCTGCCCAAGTTTTAAAAATTATGGCAACTGACCCTGGCGCAGTTAAAGACTTTCAGGCATTTTGTAAGCAAACTGGGCATGAGCTATTGCAGTTAGATGAAGCCGAAGGTGTTTATACCTTTTACATTAAAAAGCATGCTTAAATTCATTCAAAACAATGGCTAAAAAGCTTGCTTTAATCGCTTCTAAAGGCACATTAGATTGGGCTTATCCGCCTTTCATACTCGCCTCTACTGCAGCCGCACTTGATTATGAAGTGCAAATATTCTTCACTTTTTATGGCTTAACGCTACTCAAAAAAGATTTGGGCGATTTAAAAGTTTCACCCCTTGGCAACCCCGCCATGCCAATGCCAGTACCCATGCCAAATCTTGTTCAAATGCTACCTGGCATGGAGAGTATGGCCACCATGATGATGAAACAAAAAATTGCTACCAAAGGTGTGGCTAGCATTGAAGATTTGCGTAACGCATGTATCGAAACTGGTGTGAAATTAATTGCCTGCCAAATGACTGTGGATTTATTCGATTTCAAAAAAGAAGATTTCATCGATGACATTGAATTTGGCGGTGCCGCCACTTTTTTTGAGTTTGCCGGTGAATCTGACGTACAGCTTTTTATCTAGCTTTATTAAAAATACAATCACTTAGCGTTTTTTGCCTCAATCAACGCGTTTACAAATACCTGAATATCCCATTCACATCCGCTGCAACCCGTATTGACCCCCGTCCAACGTGATATTGCATCAAAGTCTTTACCCTGCTGTACTAAATCATAAATTTGACCGCGCGTCGTACCACTGCAAGAACACATCACTTCATCCGCGATTTCATTACTTTCGGTCATTACTGTTTATACCTATTTGGTGAGATTTTTTTCAGCTTGTGTTCGAATATACACAAACAACTGAATAAGCATCGGCAACATCAATAAAATGCCTACAATTACGAATGTCATACCTGTGTCGTCTAGCAACAGGCTTGCTGGCAAAATATCCAACCCAGCAAACTTTTTCGCCAAGCCTAAGCCCAACAATAATGCTCCGATTGCATCTAAAACTACTATACCCAATGAAGGTTTAAAAGTTTTATTCTCTTGTGCCATCAAAGCTCCTTAAGTTAGTAACTTCGTCAGTAAATCAGAATTAATCCAGCTTATTACGTTGTAACTGAAGTTTTTCTAAACTCGCGGTGAATTCCGCCACGCGTGCTTTTTCTTGTTCTACAACCGCGGCTGGGGCGCGTGCTACAAAACTTTCGTTACCCAGTTTGCCATTGGCCTTAGCAATTTCGCCTTGTAAGCGTGCAATCTCTTTACCTAAACGCTCTTTTTCGGCAGCAACATCAATTTCTACTTTAAGCATCAATTTAAAATCACCCGCAAGCATCACAGGCGCATCGGCTTCTGGTAGCTCGGCCACAATGGCTACGTCTTCCAGTTTAGCCAACGCTTTTAAATACGGTGCATAGCTTGCCAATAGTTCAGCATCACCAGATGCAATGAGCGGCACTTTAGCCGCAGGCGAAATACCCATTTCGCCACGTAAACTACGGCATGCTTCTACCGCTGTTTTGAGTGTCGCCACCCACGCTTCAGATTGTTCGTCTATCTTTTCTAAATCTGCGCTTGGGTAGGCTTGTAACATAATGCTTTCGGTGCCGCGCGATTTATCTTTGAGCTCAGTCATAGGCACAATCGTTTGCCAAATTTCTTCGGTGATAAACGGAATAATCGGGTGCGCTAACCTTAAGATAGTCTCAAGTACGCGCAATAAGGTACGGCGTGTCGCTCGTTGCTCAGCTTCTGTACCACTTTGAATTTGTACTTTTGCAATTTCTAAATACCAATCGCAATATTGATCCCACACAAATTCGTAAATCGCTTTGGCAGCCAAGTCAAAACGGTAATCTTCAAACGCACGTTCCACTTCTGCCTCAGTACGTTGTAGTAAGCTCACAATCCAACGGTCGGCTTGGCTAAACTTGCGCCCGCCTGCATCACAACTATCAGCACCAAAGCCGTTGTCTTTTGGCGTTCCATCCTCATTTTGTGTGTTCATCAACACAAAGCGCGTTGCATTCCACAATTTGTTACAGAAATTGCGGTAACCATCACAGCGCTGCAAATCAAACTTAATATCGCGCCCTGGGCTAGCTAATGCAGCAAATGTAAACCTTAAGGCATCCGTGCCATACGCGGCAATGCCTTCGGGAAATTCTTTGCGTGTGCGCTTTTCAATTTTCTCGGCATCTTTCGGGTTCATTAAACCCGTGGTGCGTTTTGCAATTAAAGCATCCAGCCCAATGCCATCAATCAAATCTATCGGGTCAAGCACGTTGCCCTTAGATTTCGACATTTTTTGGCCTTCCGCATCACGAATCAAGCCATGCACATACACATGCTTAAACGGAATTTTGCCA
>JAIYEJ010000172.1 GCA_027487055.1 Methylotenera sp.
AAAACTCTACTAGATCTAGTAGACAATCATTGCTGCAACTTAATGCTAACCACAGGTAGCAGGGGACCTGCACTTCGCGACGTAACGCCTGAAGCCACGATGAATGTAGCAGATAAGGAAATGCCTGGCTTCGGTGAGCAAATGCGGCAAATTAGTCTTAATTTTGTTCCTACGGCAATTTTGTCACGGCAAGTGGCTGTCATACGCAAGCAATGTTTAATTGTTAACCTACCAGGGCAACCTAAATCAATTGCGGAAACACTAGAAGGCCTAAAAGATGAAACTGGTAAACAAATCGTACATGGCATTTTTGCTGCGATTCCTTACTGTCTTGACCTATTAGGGACCAAACAAAATCCCATGCCTTATATTGAGACAAATGAAAACATCGTGAAAAGTTTTCGACCAAAATCTGCTATCAAGCCAGCCTAAGTATTCAACAATCCTAATGAAAAGATTTAAATTACATGAAACAACTTTATCTACAATTACGAGGCTTAATGCCCTATATTTTCTGGACATTAGTCATCTTTGTAAGCATGTTTATGCTTGTAGAATTAGTACCAAAAGAAAATCCAATTAAGCATTTAGACAAAATTCAACATGCGTTGGTATTTTTGACTATCAGCGTTGCTGGTTGCTTAGCGTTTAAGCACCAAACATCATTGATTGTCGTGGGCTTAACTATTTTTGGCGCCATCATGGAAATCTTACAAGCCACACTCACAACCACCCGCACTGGTGATGTTAAAGATTGGCTGGCGGATATTGTTGGTATCCTGATTGGATTAATGATTGTCGCAATTTACCGCCAATTTAAACCTAAAAGTTTACAATAAGGTATGCATAGCGAATTTAATATCATTAAAAAGTACTTTACTCGCCCCACGCCGCAAGCAGATTTGGGCGTGGGCGATGATGCAGCCTTACTCAAAGTAGCTGATGGCCACCAGCTCGTCGTATCAACTGATATGTCAGTAGTAGATACTCACTTTTTTGCCGATGCCGCACCTTATGACATAGGCTGGAAGTCGCTGGCAGTGAATATATCTGATATTGCAGCCATGGGTGCAAACCCAAAATGGGCAACGCTTTCAATTGCCTTACCCGCCATTGATGAAACTTGGTTAGCCGAATTCTCGCGCGGATTTTTTGCCTGCGCTGACGCATTTCATATTGATTTAATTGGTGGCGATACTACCCGTGGACCGCTAAATATTAGCGTGACCATCATGGGCGAAGTGCCAACTGGCAAAGCAATCAAACGTAGTGGCGCAAAAGTGGGCGATGATATTTGGGTGAGCGGCCAGCTTGGCAGCGCAGCGCTTAGTTTAGCGCATATAGAAGGCAAAATAACACTTAAAAACGATGCCCTGCAAGCCAATATCCATGCCCTTTACAAACCTGCCCCTAGAGTTGATTTAGGCTTAAAATTACGTGACATTGCAACCAGTTGTATTGATATCTCTGACGGGCTGTTAGCAGATTTGGGACATATTTTAACAGCCTCGAATTGCGGCGCGACAATAGATTTAGAGAAAATTCCATGTATCGATTACTTGAAAAATGATTTAGATAATCCACAGTTTCAGGAATTTGTACTCGCAGGCGGTGACGATTATGAGCTATGTTTTACCGCGCCTGTTAGCAAGCGCAAAGAAATTGAATTAATTGGCAAGCATCAACACATCCTTCTAACTTGCATCGCTGCAACCCATATGGATATTAGTCTACAGGTTATGTATAAAGACACAGCATTAAACTTAAACAGCAAAGGCTTTGATCATTTTGGCTAATCCAGATGTTAAGTTTTTATTTGCTAAGCCTCAACACTTTTTTTCACTCGGCTTTGGCAGTGGCTTGGTGCCAAAAGCACCTGGCACATTTGGAACACTTGTTGGCTTGCCGCTATTTTGGCTGATTTCAAACTATGGTCTCTATTTACAATTGCTAATCATCACTGCTTTATTTTTAGTTGGTATTTATTTTTGCGAAGTCACTGGTAAAGCGCTTGGCGTATCTGACCATGGCAGTATCGTTTGGGATGAAATTATCGCCATAATGTTAGTGCTTACTTTTGCGCCGAAAAATTGGGCAGGCTGGATTGTGGCTTTTGTCTTGTTTAGATTATTCGATATTTGGAAACCATTTCCAATTCGGCAATTTGATGCAAAACTTAAAAATGGCTTTGGCGTGATGTTTGATGATTTGTTGGCGGCACTTTACGCAATCGCCAGCATGCGGTTAATTTATTATTTACATTTATACTGAGTTTCTAATGGTGGAATACGAGAAATTGTCGGGTAACTTGGCCAAAGAACTAGGTGTCGCCTTAAAAGCACGTGACATGATGCTGGTTTTAGCAGAATCTTGCACAGGCGGTATGGCGGCAGAAGCGGTCACCAGTATTGCAGGTAGCTCTGCTTGGTTTGATCGTGGCTTTGTCACCTACAGTAACGCGTCAAAAGTTGAAATGTTGGGAGTATCGACTGCAACACTAGAAAAATTTGGCGCGGTGAGTGAAGATGTTGCAAAAGAAATGGCGCTAGGGTGTTTAAAATCAACCGCGCTAAATAATAACCATGCCCACATTGCTGCTAGTATCACAGGTATTGCCGGGCCCGATGGGGGTAGTTTAGAAAAACCAGTGGGGACGGTTTGTTTTGCTTGGGCTAGCATAAACAATACCGTCACAACGAACACAAAGTACTTTGATGGAAATCGCGAGGAAATCCGCCAAAAAGCTACCATTTTTTGCTTAGCCGAGCTTATTCAAAGGCTAGCTTAAATCAAAAACTAGTTTAGGCAACTAATCGTGGTCGCGATGACCACGGCCGCCACGGTTTCTGCCACCTTTATCCCAATTACCTCTTCCGCCACGATCCCAGCCACGATTCCACCTGCGGCTATCATGATGCCAGCCGCCCAAACGAGGTTGATTGAAATAACCATATGACACAATAGGCTGGCTATAGTAAACCCTTGGTGCTTGGCGATAATGGACAACAGGTTCATGATAATAACTAGGATG
>JAIYEJ010000237.1 GCA_027487055.1 Methylotenera sp.
TAGGCATGATTGACTTGTATAATACATTTTTTGATTGCAAGTCATAATATACGCTTTTTTTATGCTAACTTACCCGCAATTAACCTCAGCTGAGCAAGCTAATTTACCTAAATTACTTGCAAAACCTATTGCGATGCCAAGCAAGTTTGATGACAGCACACATCACATTTGGCACTGCCAAACTGCGGATGGTGAGATGGTACTCAAGGTATGTAATCAATTGGCGATTAAGCAATCCACTTTTTGGTTGGGGCTTAACCATTTATTTAATGCAGACTTTCCTAATAACCTAGCTTATATCGAACGTATGCATCATTTATTAGTGCAAAAGGTCGCGCTGCCAATACCACAGTATGTGGCATCTGCGTCCGATCGCTTTGTACTGACGCGCTTTTTAGCAGGACATGATTTAAAAACAAACCAAATCAATAAGGCACAAGTCGTAGCCTTGGCAAACCATATTGCGCTCTTACACCAATACACTTACAAACAGTGGGGTAGTTTGCATGCGCCAATGTTCGCCACTCAAGATTGGGGTAATCGTTTACATACAACCCTTTGCTATTTAGTCACGCAACGTGGATTATCGATGACTGAATCACTGATTGAAAAAATTTTATCTGAAGCAAAAGATATCCAAGAAAATATATTTGTAGCCATGATGCTAGATTTGCGCTGGGACCAACTACGCAGTTTAGAGAATGGTGAATTAGCGCTAATTGATTTAGATGCATTTGTAATTGCCCCAAATAATCTAGACTTAGTACTTTTGCAATATCTGCTTACCCCTAAGCAATGGCTTTTGTTTAAAGCCCAATACTGCCAAGTGCACACTTGGCCGGACTACACCCAACAAAAACCCTGCTATCAATTGCTCTTGTTTTTAATGAACGTATTAGGTGAGACAAATTTAACACGCTGGATGGGTCAAATTTAATAGTGATTTTTAATGCACTTGCTGTTTATAGACCTTCACCCAAGCCACATAACCCGTAATCGCCATCAGCGTATTCAACACAAATAACAACATGGTTGCGTAATAGCCTGTTTGAAAATACAAAACGGTAGCCGCTACATCAATCACTACCCAATACAGCCAGTTTTCCAAAACTTTTTTCGCAATTAGCCAAGTGTTCAGCACCGAAAACACTGTGGTGTAAGCATCTAACATAGGACTTTGCGAATGGCCATTTTTTTGCAAATAATAGCCAACCATGCTACTTAACATGACGCCCACAACAACAAATATCGAATGCTGTCGCCATCGCCAGCGGCTAATCATTATAGCGTTTGTTTGTGCGCCACGGTTTCGCCAAAGCCAAAAACCATAAATTGCCATGCCCATATAATAAAAATTGAGTAGGGCTTGCATGGGAAGCTGGCCATCCCAAAAAAGTACTGTATAAATCAGCGTACTAAAAAATGCAAACAGCCAACACCATTTTGATTCTTTTGCGGCTAGTAAAATATAGGCAACACCCATCAATGCCGCCACGATTTCCCAGCTGGACATTTTATGCAAAGCGAGCAATATTTCTTCTAACATATTTTTAGACGTCCACGACATCGGCTCTGTCTGTGCCGATAAACTTCATCACAAACACACTATGTGGCAGGGCATTAAACACAGCTTCCATTTCCGCATCCAAGCAATCCATCACGTCACGGTATTCACCGAAAACCTGAGTTGCCAAACTATTGCGTTTCACCACTAATCTTGGATTGGTTTCCAATTTGGCGATAAATGCCAAAATCGGCTCCACATAACCCTCGGTTAAAGGGTACAAACTAATATCCACTGAAATACGCATACGAAATCCTTAAATTAAAATATAAAGAGGGCAATCTAGCACCTTATGATTAATAGTCGTAGCTGACTGTAATTCCAGCGACGCGAGGTTCACCAAACTGAACATATTGCTCTTCCAGATACCCTTTGGCAGGATTATTACCAAAGAAAAAACCTCGTGTGGCGTAGTCTTTATCAAACAAGTTTCTAACCCATGCACGTACTTTCCAATGTTTGTCGTAGTTGTAATCTGCACTGGCATTTACAATCGAAAATGCGTTGGATTTTGCGTTGTGGCTATCTGAAAAATAAAAGTCATCTTTACCTTCTACGTTAGCACGCAATGTTAAAGCATCATTCATGAAATATTCTGAACCTAGATTAAACGTGTAGTTAGGTGCGTGCGCCACTTGTCGGCCATCAAAACTTACGCCTCTTACTGAGTGATTTTGAAAAGTAGCATCAAGCAAGCCAATCGAACCTAGCAAACGCACTTTATCTGTCATAAACCAGTCAACACTAGCCTCTAAACCTTGATGGGTAGCATTTGAAGCATTGCCAGTAAATTCAAGAAATTGCACTCCATTTGCAATAGAATTTTCTACCTGTGCATTTATTCTATCTGTATAGAATACTGCCAGTGAAGTTTTTAGCCGTTCTTCAAGCCAGCTAGACTTTAAGCCTAACTCTAAAGTCACATTGTATTCCGAACGAAAACTTCGCTCGCTTAATGGTAATGCTGCATTATTATTTACACCACCTGATTTATAGCCACGCGCAAATGTAGAGTAAACCATATGGTGGTCACTGGCTTGGTAATTTAGACCAATTTTTCCACCAAATAAACCTTCATTTTGATTAATTTTTAATGCATCTGAATCTGTATAATTCGCTTTAAAATACTCAATACGCGCACCTGTGATTAGGGTTAACTTGTCGGTTAAACGCGTATCTAATTGACCATATATCGCCGTATTTTGTGTGTTGTAATCTCCATCTCTTACTTGTGCTCCAAAAATTCCAAAATCAGAGTTTTGAGCAAAAGCTTCATCTTGATCAAGGAAAAACAGACCAATTGTCCAATCAGTAGAGTCATTAAAAATACGGCCTTCTCTATCGGATAAAGCTCGCAGTTCAAACGAGTAATTTTCACGTTTTCGGTCAAATCGCTCAAAACCGATGTATGGAAATAGCGCTGGGTCAAATTGGCCGTCAAAACCCCAGTCAGCATCGTAACTATATAAAATATCACTCTTAAGATAAGTCGCTTCCGATTGAATAATTATCGCATCAGATACTTGCCAGTTGGCTTTTAGCGCAAAAGCATTAGTTAGTTGGTTATCTTCACCCGGGTTATCTGAGAGACTGTTGCGGCTATTATCTAAGGTAAATCCATCATAGCCATTATCAATATTGAGATGGATATAGCTTAAATCGACCGTTAAATCATCAGAAGCCAATAGTTTTAATTTGCCACGGAAAGTTAGCTCATCTTGATTTTGGGTGTTGTCACGATTTAAAAAATCGTTATCAATATAACCATCTGATTTGTGGGTGTAAATAGCAGCGCGACCTAATAATTTATCTTCTACCAGAGTGCCACCAGCCGCAGCACCAAAATTTTGGGTATTGAATTCAGCAAAGCCTGTTTCCGCATGCATTTGAAATTCTTTTGTTGGCTCTGAACTACGCATATTAATGGTACCTGCCAAGGCATTAGTGCCAAATTTAGTACCTTGAGGACCACGTAAAATTTCAATCGAATCAATATCAAATAAGGTTCCCGCCCCACCTGTTCGACTAAAATCAATACCATCAATGACTAAACCTACTGATGGATTCAATGGTGCGCTAAATTGGCTACGTTCTCCAATACCACGAATTTGAAAAAACTGCCCACGCGATGCACCACTTGAAAGATTGACATTTGGTGCAAGGTTGAGGACTTCTTCTAGATGTTGTGCACCACGCGCTTCTATGGTTTCTTGGTCAATTTCGGTCAAGCTGACTGCTGTGGATTGAGCAGTTTTTGGGCGAAAATCAGCACTAACCACAACATCATCCAGCGCAATTTCATTATCTTGCGCATAAATGGTTTGGGCAATAATAAGTCCGATTAAAGACAGAGATTTTGTAACAGTTTTCAAGATTATCCTTTCTATTAACATCATAAAAAGGACAGGTAAGAGAATTGCAACAATGCTGAAACATTGAAAATAATTCTATAAGTCAATGTACTACATTGAATGTTGATGCTCTGCCTGTCCCTACGCCAGTATTATCTGGATCAGGTTCATTGGGTCCCTCGCTTTCGCGAGATCTCAGGCGGTTAGGCCACCCCAAGGCTTTTGATTTTGCAATCAGATTAAATTATACGTTTTATTTGCCTACAATGCTAGAAAAGCCAAGCAAGAATGCCAGCTAATGCTAGCTTTTTATTTTTATTCAGAACTTGCACAGTCCAATAAACTTCGACATGACTAGAAGTTGCATGAATATTAGGTATCACAGAACATCCTTAAAGATAAAATTGGGTAACGTGCTTCCAAGCTCATTTGAATTCCAAATGTAGTCGGGGTTTTGCCTTATTTTTCAAGTAAACTACGCAACATCCAAGCGGTTTTTTCGTGTAATTGCATCCGTTGCGTCAGCAAATCAGCACTGGCTTCGTCAGAGGCTTTATCTACCACAGGGAATATTGACCTTGCCGTGCGGACCACAGCCTCGTGCCCTGCTACCAGTTCTTTAATCATGGCTTCTGCTTTTGGCACACCATTGGCTTCTTTTATCGAAGTAAGCTTAGCAAACTGGCTGTAAGTGCCAGGCGCATAAACATCTAATGAGCGAATACGTTCCGCCACCAAATCAACCGCCAAAGCCAGCTCAGTGTATTGGGTTTCAAACATCAAATGCAGAGTATTGAACATGGGACCTGTGACGTTCCAGTGAAAGTAATGGGTTTTTAAATACAAGGTATAAGTATCTGCCAAGAGATGTGATAAACCTTCTGCAATTTTTTTACGGTCTTTTTCGTTAATGCCAATGTCCATGTTCGTTCTCCTTTATTTCATTATTACAGTGTGCGCTTAAAATTCTTCTAAAACAATTTTCCCAATCGCTTTTCCACTTTCCACCAGTGCATGTGCTTTTCGCATGTTGGTGGCATTGATCGGTCGCAAGACTTCTGAAACGGTGGTACGGATATGGCCTGCCTCAATCTCTTTCGCCACAAAGTTTAATAAATGATGTTGTTCTATCATGTCGGGTGTTTGGTGCATGCTGCGCGCAAACATAAACTCCCAATGCAGACTTGCGGCTTTAGTTTTCATTCCAGCCATAGGCATAGGCAAATTAGTATCATCAATACTCACAATACCTCCTTGGGGGCGGATAAGTTCTACTGCGGCTTCCCAATGACGCATATCATTAAATATAGCAATGTAATCTACAAACTTAAACCCTTGTGCACGCACTTGCTCAACCAAATGCTCTTTGTGATTCACAACAAAATCTGCTCCAAGCTCTTTCACCCAAGCGACTGTTTCAACGCGCGAAGCGGTTGCAATCACTTTTAGACCTGCGCGTTTGGCTAGTTGTATGCCGATAGAGCCCACACCGCCGCTGGCGCCGACTATCAAGATGCTTTGCCCTGCATTTGCGCCATCACTGTTTATCCTTAAACGATCAAAAAACGCTTCATACGCGGTAATCGTGGTGAGTGGTAAAGCCGCGGCCTTAGCATGCGATAAACTGGCTGGCTTATGGCCAACGATGCGCTCATCCACCAACTGAAATTGGGCGTAGGAGCCAGAGCGCGTAAGATCGCCTGCATAATACACAGG
The DNA here is from genome assembly GCA_027487055.1 of Methylotenera sp. Taxonomy (GTDB): domain Bacteria; phylum Pseudomonadota; class Gammaproteobacteria; order Burkholderiales; family Methylophilaceae; genus Methylotenera_A. The sequence continues at coordinate 5,632 of JAIYEJ010000237.1, forward strand.
GTCACCTATTTTAAACAAAGTTACCTCTGGCCCCACAGCTTGCACCATTCCACTGGCATCCCAGCCAATCACGCGGGGCGTAGCCTCAACCTTATCTTTGGGTGCGCGCACTTTAATATCCACTGGGTTGATGGCAACAGCATGCACCGCCACCAATACATCACGGCCTGACGGCGTGGGCGTGGGTAAATCCACATCTAAAAACGAATTTGGTTCTGAGATCGGTAGATAGTGGGTAAAAGCAACTGCTTTCATGGATGATCCTTATTTTAAGTTTGTGGATTAAATTTGACATACTTTAATGACTATTTTGCATGATGACTAGCAAAACACCGAATAAATAAAAGGCATACGCATTAATTTGGTAAAATAGCTTTAAAATTAAATGAATAGACTATTTTGACTACGATTAAACTCAGCAAAAAACCGACCAACACGCCCGCAACAGGTAAAGCGCCTGTGCGTCGCCCCGACCACACAAAACGCGATAGATCTAAGCCACCGCCAAAACCCATTATTAAGGCCGAGACCGACATAAAGCCACAACCCAACTCAGACAATACGCGCCAACGTAACCATCGGCATGACGGGAAGCCACACGGATACTCAGTTCCAGAGCATGTCTCTGAGAGACATTTTGAGCGTAAATCCGATGAAAATAGGCCGTTGAGAAGCAACTTGCGCGCGGAGCCTACAAGCCAGATCAAACAATCAGAATCTAAGCCACGCATACCTGCGGGGATAGATACGCGCACCACGCCGCGACCTGATAAAAACGAGCCACAATATCGCCAAGCACCTCGTCGCGGTGGTAAGGCACGCGATGGTTACGACGGCGTAAGTCATCCGCAATATGGAGCGGCAGCAAAAGCTGCCTATAAATCATCCCCTGTAAATATCGAACAGCCGAGACTTTCTAAAGTGATGGCTGAGCGCGGACTTTGCTCACGCCGCGAAGCGGATGACTGGATTATTAATGGATGGGTAAAAGTAGATGGCGTAATTATTGAAACCCTTGGTACACGCATCAACCCCGAAGCCGAGATTATTATTAGCGGCTATGCTTACGAACAACAAGCCGAGCAAGTGACCATTTTGCTACATAAACCTGTGGGTTATGTGAGTGGCCAAGCGGAAGATGGCTATCAGCCTGCGATTGTATTGGTGCACCCAGATAACGAATGGTTAGATGACCCAGAACTAAATGAAGTGAATAGTAAGGAATTTCAGCGTGGCTTTTTACATGGTCTTGCACCTGCAGGCCGCTTAGATATTGACTCTACCGGCTTACTTGTTTTAACACAGGATGGTCGAATTGCTCGTCACTTAATTGGTGAAGATTCAAGTGTAGAAAAAGAGTATTTAGTGCGGGTAGAAGGAACATTAAATGATGGTGATTTGCAGCGCTTAAATCACGGTTTAAGTTTAGATGGCGAAAAATTAAAACCAGCTAAAGTGAGCTGGCAAAACGAGGACCAATTACGCTTTGTTTTGCGCGAAGGCAAAAAGCGACAAATTCGCCGCATGTGCGAAATGGTGGGCTTGCATGTGGTGGGCTTAAAAAGAGTTCGCATCGGAAGCATTAATTTAGGTAAACTTCCGCTTGGTCAGTGGCGTTACTTGCGTGCTAACGAGCGTTTTTAGTTTTTAATGCACTTTCAAGCGTAAAGTTTTTTACATATTTTAAAGGAAATAAAATGGGTTTATTGGATGGGATTGCAGGTCAAGTCTTAGGAAAAATGATGGGTGATAAGGGCGGAATGGCGCAAATCGCTTTAGAAATGTTTAACCAAAATGGTGGCTTAACAGGCATTTTAGATAAATTTAAAGAAGGTGGCTTAGCCGAGCAAGTGGCTTCTTGGGTAGGTAAGGGTGAAAATATGCCAATTTCTGCCGAGCAAATTTCTAGCGTTTTGGGCAATAGCGCCATTGCTGAAATGGCCGCTAAATTTGGGATAGACCCTGATACACTTAGTAACCAAATTGCCGAGCATTTACCAACCGTGGTAGATAAACTTACGCCAGATGGCGAAGTGGGCGCTGATTCGGGCAATTTGCTTTCTACAGTGCTTGGCATGTTGAAATAGATTCAACCAAGCAAATCAGGGGCGCTTGCCCCTTTTTTTGTTTTTAGTCTTGGATATTTATAATATCTTTGGTCATTTTGTAACATTATTTTTGTTAGAATAATTTATGGACTATTTACTTTTACTTAAAGCAGCAATTTTGGGCATTGTTGAAGGCGCAACAGAATTCTTGCCAATCTCAAGCACAGGTCATCTTATTTTGGCGGGTGACTTGCTTGGCTTTTTAGATCACGATAAACGCAGCCTTTTTGAAATAGCGATTCAATTAGGCGCTATTTTGGCTGTGGTGTGGGAATACCGCACACGCTTTGTGCAGACGTTTGCAGGTATTGGTCGCGATCCGCTTGCAAATCGATTAATCATTAATCTAGCCATTGCCTTTCTGCCCCTCGCAATTCTAGGGCTAACGTTTGGAAGCGCTATTAAAGCCAGCCTATTTAAACCTGTACCAGTGGCTATCGCGTTTATTGTCGGCGCTTTTATTATTTTATGGGCAGAGAAACGTAAACATGCTGTTACCATTGACACAGTTGATGATATTCGCCCAAAAGATGCGCTAAAACTTGGCTTTGCGCAGGCTGTTGCCCTTATTCCTGGGATGTCGCGTTCTGGCTCAACAATTATTGGTGGTTTGTTTTTTGGCTTATCGCGCAAAGCAGCGGCTGAATTTTCATTTTTTCTTGCTGTCCCAACATTGGGTATAGCTTCAATTTACTCCATGTACAAAGAACGTGCCTTACTAAATACAGATGATGTAGGCATATGGGCAATGGGTTTTATATTTGCTTTTATTAGCGCTATGATTGCGGTGCGAGCCTTAATTAAATATGTAAGCAATCACGACTTTACCATTTTTGCTTGGTATCGAATTGCGTTTGGAGTAATTGTGTTATTAACTGCCCACACAGGCCTCGTGAACTGGACCGTCAGTTAAAAGCCAATTAGGCTGGCAAATAACATAAAATACTTAATCTTAAAATAGGTATAAAAATGAAAAATATAATTAAATATAGTTTGTATGGCATTGGTGGCATCATTCTAATCGCGCTTCTGCTTGTGGCTTATTTTGCGGTTACTTTTAACCCAAATGACTACAAAGATGAGATTATCAAGCTTGTTAAAGATAAAAAAGAACGCACGCTACAAATTGATGGCGATATTAAGCTAAGTTATTGGCCTAAAATTGGTGCAAATCTTGGCAAAATTTCGATTTCTGAACACAAATCAGATAAAGAATTTGCCTCAGTAAATAGCGTTAAAGTAGCACTTGCGGTGTTGCCTTTGCTCAAAAAGGAGCTTGTTGTCGATACCATTTATATAGATGGCGCAAAAGCAAATGTGTTTAAAAATAAAGATGGCACATTTAACTTTGACGACCTATTGAGCAAAGATGAAGAAGAATCACAAGAAATCAAATTTGATGTGCAAGGCGTCAATATCACCAATTCGGAAGTGGCTTATAGCGATGAAGTCACAGGTGGAAAATATAGCATATCAAAATTTAACATGAAGTCTGGCCACATTGCTTTAGCTGAACCCATTGATTTGGAAACAGATTTTACGGTCAATGCGAATCAACCAGTTGTGGCGGCAAATACTGTTATTAAAGGTAATTTTTTAGTTGACCCTAAAACTAAGCATTTTAAAGTCAAAGGCTTAGACAGTCACATTACTGGCGACATGCTCAATGGCAAAGGCATGGATATTAAAGCCAGTGGCAATGTAGATGCAAAGCTCGATGCTATGGAGTTTTTGGTAGATGGTTTAAAAGTAGTTGCTTCTGGTAATTTTGACGGGGTTAAACAATCTGTCGATTTAAGCGCGCCTGAGTTGATTGTTGAAAAAGATGAAGTATCTAGCAAAAAAGTAACGCTTAGTATTGCGCAAGATAAATCGGGTGACACGCTCAAAGCCAGTATGGTGCTTGCTGATATGAAAGGTTCACCAAAAGCCATACAAAGCAGTGGCATCTCGGGTGATTTAGCAATTGCGCAAGGTAAGCGCACAGTTACAGGTAAATTCTCATCCCCATTTACAGGCAATATCGAAAACTTGATTTTTGATATCCCCAAACTCGCAGGTAACTTAGATATTAAAGACCCGACCTTACCAAATGGTGGTATTAAAGGTACGTTTAACTTGGGCGCGCATGCTGACATTAAAAAGGAGCTCGCCAACACTAAATTTAACTTAGACCTGGCTGAAACCAAGCTTAATGGCGACATTGTTGTATCAGGATTTAAAAAACAAAATATCAAGTTTAATTTAACTGCAGACAAATTAGATTTAAATAAACTACTGGGCACATCAAGTAACAAGCCGGCTGCAAGCACTAAAACAAACAATAAACCAGCCGACTTAAGTGCCCTGAGCAATATGACGCTAGATGGTAAGTTAAATATTGGTAGCATTGTTTATGATAAATATCGCGTTTCTGGTTTAAACGTTGGCATAAAAGCCGATGGGCAAAAGCTAGCCTTGAACGGCTTAAACGTTAAAGTTGACGATAGCCAAATAAAAGGCAATGTAGGCATTAGCAATTTCGCCAAGCCACTTTACACTTTCGACATATATATCGACCAAGTGGATGTAGATAAATACGCTGTTGCTACGCCTGCTACACCTAAAGAAACCAGCAGTAATAAACCACTTGATTTAAGTGCGCTTAAAGCACTTAACGCTGAAGGGGCAATAAGTATCGGCAACTTAAAATATGGCAAAACCAAAGCCTCTAATATCAATATAA
>JAIYEJ010000106.1 GCA_027487055.1 Methylotenera sp.
GGATAATAAAGCAGTAAGTGCCAAAAGCAAAGTGTGGGGCGGTGAGACGGTCAATATTAATCCACCCGCAAATTCGCAAGAAAATGCCTTTAAGCCAGAAGATATTCCGCTAGATGTGGTGTATGAAGATGACACGATTTTAGTGATTAATAAGCCAGCAGGTTTGGTGGTGCACCCCGCAGCAGGAAATTGGAGCGGCACTTTATTGAATGCCTTGTTATATCACGCGCCACAATTAAATGATGTGCCGCGCGCAGGCATAGTGCATCGGCTAGATAAAGATACGAGTGGTTTGCTTGTTGTGGCAAAAACACTCGAAGCGCAAACAAGCTTGGTGCGGCAATTGCAAGCCCGCACGGTTAAACGCGAGTATCGCGCCATTGTGTGGGGGATTATGTGGCGTCATGGCACTGTGAATCAACCAATTGGCCGCCACAGTCACGCACGCACTAAAATGGCGATATCGCGTACTGGTAAACCAGCCATTACCCATTATGAGGTGCTAGAGCGTTTTGGCACGAATACGTACGTGCGTTGCCAACTAGAAACTGGCCGCACGCATCAAATCCGCGTGCATATGCAGTTTTTAAAAGCGCCAATTGTTGGCGATAGCGTATATGGTATTGGTAATATTATTCCGCATAAACAAATGACACAAACCTTGCTCGATGTGATTACAAGTTTCGATCGCCAAGCGCTGCATGCGATTAAACTGGGCTTGATTCACCCTAAAACAAATGCGTTTATGGAATGGCAAATTGATTTAGCCGATGACATGCGCTTGTTGCTAGAAGCCATGCGTCATGAAGATGTGCCCGAAGAAATCGAGCCGTTTGACTTTGGTGTGGATGAAAATGGCTTGTATGTTGGTGATGACGAAGAAGATTGGGATAATGAAGAGGATTTTGAGGATGATGGAGATTTAGAAGATGAATAATATTGCTTCTAAATATTTATTTCCTCGCCCCTTGTGGGAGAGGATTAGGGAAAGGGCATTGTTGGTGATTTTATGTCAGATAAGTTAAGTTTCATTAACCCCAACTGGCCTGCGCCCGCTAATGTGCGTACCTTACAGACTACTCGCTTAGGTGGCGTGAGTAGCGCACCTTATGATAGCCTCAACTTTGGTTTACACGTTAATGACAACCCCATACATGTTGCGCAAAATCGCCAAGCATTAAGCCAATACTTACCAAGTGAGCCTGTGTGGTTGAATCAGGTGCACGGTATTCATGCAGTTGATGCGGCACTTGCGAGTTGTATTCCAGAAGCTGATGCGAGTTTTACCAGACAAAAAAATGTAGTGTGTGTGACCATGACCGCAGATTGCCTGCCCGTGTTGTTATGCGACAGCGCAGGCACTTGCGTTGCGGCGGTGCATGCGGGCTGGCGCAGTTTATGCGATGGTGTAATTGAAGCCACGCTCAATCAAATACCTGCAAAGCCGCAAGATATCATGGCTTGGCTCGGCCCTGCTATTGGCCCCAATGCGTTTGAAGTGGGCGCAGAAGTGCGCGCGCAATTTATTGCACAAGATGCACAAGCTGAAACAGCTTTTAGGCCGCATTGTGACCATGAAACAAACCAAAAGTACTTAGGGGATTTATACCAAATTGCCAAGCAACGTCTCAACAATTTAGGTGTGACGCGCATTTATGGCGGTGGCCAAGATAAACATTGGTGTACTTATACCGATAAAGACCAGTTTTTTTCATTCCGTCGTGATGGTGCGACTGGGCGCATGGCAACACTTATCTGGCTCGATTCTTTTCAATGAACACTGACTTTGTTGGTTTAGCCTTGGCGTACATATGCGTACTGCATTCGGCTTGCCGCCTAGCCATTGCTCAATTACAAAATAATCGTACTTGGTCTGAGTTATAATTGCATTTCTGTCAAATTATAGAAATTTATGAACATTCCTGATTTACCGATTCTTGTTTGGATTATCCTATTTAGCCTAATTGGTGGCTCACTCAGCGTGGTGGGTGCGGCTATTGTGGCGCTTAATGCAAATAAAACGGCGCTCCCCATGTTAATTAGCTATGCCATGGGCGCTATGCTAGGTGCCGTATTTCTTGAGATTCTGCCTGAAGCAATCGAGGTTGCGATTCAAGCGGGCAGTAGCATTCAGCAAATGACAGCCACAGTGCTTTTTGGCATTTTATTGTTTTTTGGTTTAGAAAAATTAGTCATTTGGCGACATTGCCACGGAAATCATTGCGAAGTTCATGCGGTTCATTCTGAGGCAGATTGCCCAGATAATATCAGCAGCAAACCAGCGGTTATCGAAACACCTGCCTTGCAAACCAAGTATAGAGCGACTTCTGGCGGCACAAAATCTGCTAGAGCGGTTAAAGCCACGAATGACCATGCACACGATCATGGAAGAAGCGGCATAATGATTATGATAGGCGATACTTTTCATAATTTTGTCGATGGTATTTTAATTGCCTCGGCCTTTATGGTAGATGTGAAAGTGGGCATCGTGACTTCGGTCGCGATTATCGCTCATGAAATCCCACAAGAAGTGGGCGATTTTTTAATTTTGCTGCATTCTGGTTACAGCAAAAAACAAGCCTTTGCGTTTAATTTGGTGTCGAGTTTTGCTACCGTCATCGGCGGTACCATCGCGTATTTTGCCTTGAGCCATGTGCAAAATTGGGTACCAACGATATTAGGCTTGGCTGCGGCCAGCATCTTGTATGTCGCGGTGGCCGATTTAATCCCTACTTTACATAAACGCACCGAATTGCGCGCGACCATCTCGCAACTCGCGTTGATTGCTTGCGGTGTTGCCTCTATTTGGCTAGTGACGTACTTTTTAGATTAATAATTACTGTTAAATTGTGAACAAATGAAAAACTTAACACCTCCAAATGCCCCAAAAGTTGGCTTTGTCTCGCTTGGTTGCCCCAAAGCGGGAAGCGATGCCGAGCGCATCCTTACACAATTACGTGCCGAAGGCTATGAAATCTCAAGCACGTATGAAGATTCTGATTTAGTGGTGGTCAACACCTGCGGCTTTATTGACAGTGCCGTGCAAGAAAGCTTAGACGCCATTGGCGAAGCGCTACTCAAAAACGGCAAAGTGATTGTGACAGGTTGTTTAGGCGCAAAAAAAGATGTGGTACAAAACGCGCATCCTTCTGTTTTAGCCGTTACAGGCCCGCACGCTTTAGAAGAAGTGATGACGCATGTTCACGCCAATTTGCCCAAATTGCACGATCCTTATACTGATTTGGTTCCACCGCAAGGCATCCGTTTAACTCCTAGCCATTACGCTTATTTAAAAATTTCAGAAGGTTGTAACCACCGCTGTAGTTTTTGCATTATCCCATCCATGCGTGGCGATTTAGTCAGTCGCCCAATCGGTGAGGTGATGAACGAGGCGGAAAACTTAGTGAATGCAGGCGTTTCAGAGATTTTAGTTATCTCACAAGATACGTCTGCTTATGGCGTAGATGTGAAATATCGCCCAGGCTTTTGGAACGGCCGCCCAGTGAAAACGCGCATGACCGAGCTTTGCCAAAGTTTGTCAGAATTGGGCGTGTGGACGCGCCTGCATTATGTGTATCCATACCCGCATGTGGATGAAGTGATTCCGCTGATGGCAGATGGCTTGATTTTGCCTTATTTAGACGTGCCGTTTCAACACGCAAGCCCACGCATTTTAAAA
>JAIYEJ010000034.1 GCA_027487055.1 Methylotenera sp.
CTCAACGTGGTTTAGATATACAAAATATGGCACAAATTAATGCATTGATTACAGATGAAATGCAAGATGGCGTGTTAGTAGTCGACCAAGACTTATTAATCAAACATCATAATCACCAAGCCGAAGTGCTACTTGGTTTAGATAACAAACTAACTTATGCAGATAATTGGCAAAAAAAACCATTAAGCGAAGTTTCGCCTGAAATTGAAAGCTTAATGCAGTATTGGCTTGCAGAAAAAACCCCTGAGCATGGTTTTGTTCCCACTCACAACACTATCCCTAGCTTTATAAAATTAACAGCACTTTCTCGAGAGCTTAGGCTACGGTTTTTACCAATTTCAGAAAATCGAAACCAAGGTGCCGTAATTTTTATTGAAGATTGGTCTCAAATGCAAACGCAAGCGCATCAAGTTAAACTCGCAGCATTAGGTCGTTTAACTGCAAATATTGCACATGAGATTCGCAACCCTTTAAGTGCAATTAGCCATGCTAATCAATTATTACAAGAAGAAGATACCGATCCCGCCACAAAACGTATGCTGCAAATTATTAGCGACAATGTGCAACGCCTAGACCAAATCATTAAAGACGTGCTTGAACTCAATCGACGCGATCGTACAAATCAGGAAACCATTCATGTAGAAAGTTTTATGCACGACTTTTACACCCAATTTTGTGCTGTGGAAAAAATACCAGAATCAAGCTTTACGCTCCTCCTAAAAACTAAAGAGACGATAGTTGTATTTGATCGCAGACATTTAAATCAAATTTTATGGAATTTATGTAAAAATGGCTGGCGCCACTGTAGAAAATCAGAAGGCAGCTTAAAATTAGCTTTGCACGTCAATGAAAATGCAAATACGATGCGCGTTGAAATTACTGACGATGGCGAGGGCGTGCCTGATAATATTCAAGCACACTTGTTTGAACCATTTTTTACTACAGAAAATACTGGCACTGGCTTAGGCTTATATATTGCGCGAGAACTTGCAGATGCCAATGGCGCAAAATTACAATACAAAGCCATAGAGTCAGATGATGGATTTGGCTCAAAATTTATCATGCACCTTAAGAGGGCGTAATCTTTAATGGCACAGTTTACTTGTTTAGTAGTAGATGACGAAACAGACATTCGCGAACTAGTCGTATTGACGCTAGAACGTATGGATATTCAAGCAGACAGTGCAGCAAGTGTCGAAGAAGCCAAAGAACTACTCTCAAAAAGAAGTTACGATTTATGTCTTACTGATATGCGTTTACCTGATGGCCTTGGGCTTGATTTGGTAGAACATATCTCAGTTAATTTTTCTGGCCTACCTGTCGCAGTCATTACCGCATATGGCAGCGCAGAAAATGCTGTTTCTGCCTTAAAAGCAGGTGCTTTTGATTACTTAACCAAGCCTATCTCATTAAAACAATTGCGGCCTTTAGTAGAATCTGCGCTAAAACTATCTAGATCAGATGCTAAAGAAACACAAAATACTGCAGATTTAATTGGCAACTCCCCCGCAATAGACTATGTGCGCATCATGATAAGTAAACTTGCCCGAAGCCAAGCGCCCGTTTATATCAGTGGTGAATCAGGAAGTGGTAAGGAGCTGGCAGCAAGACTCATACATCGCAACAGTTCGCGTCGTGACAAACCTTTTATTGCTGTCAATTGCGGTGCTATTCCTGAAAATCTAATGGAAAGTGAATTTTTTGGCTTTAAAAAAGGCGCTTTTACTGGCGCTACACAAGATACTTCCGGCTTATTTCAAGCGGCAAATGGTGGTAGTTTGTTTTTAGATGAAGTTGCTGATTTGCCGTTGGCAATGCAAGTAAAATTATTGCGCGCTATTCAAGAAAAGAAAGTCCGCACTGTTGGTGGCACTTCAGAAGAACCTGTTGATGTTAGGATATTAAGTGCTACGCATAAAAATTTAAGCACACTGATGTCCCAAGGTCTATTTAGGCAAGATTTATACTACCGACTCAATGTCATTCAACTTAAAATGCCTGCGTTGAGAGAGCGCCCTGAAGATATACCTGAGCTTACAGAGAAGCTTTTGCAAAGGCTATGCGATTCGCAATCAATCGATATTCCAGCAATAGAAGAGAGCGCAAAAAAAATAATTTCAGAACTCCATTTCGCAGGCAACGTCCGTGAGCTAGAAAACCTACTAGAACGTGCGCTAGCGTTATGTGATGGCAAAAAAATTAGTGCAGACGACTTATTTATGGGTGAAGAATTACAAACGCGAGATACCGAAATTAATGATAGCTTTGATGTCTCTAAACCCATGGAAGTAGGCTTACCAGAATATTTAGAAGATATAGAAAAACGCGCAATATTAAAAGCTTTAGAAAAAGCCAACAACAACAAAACTGCTGCTGCTAAATTGCTTGGCGTGAGCTTTAGAACCTTACGCTACCGCTTAACCAAATTAGGGCTAGCTAAAGAAGACGATGTCGATTTAGCAGATTTAAACGAATAACTCCCTTAATTTAATGAGCTAAATTTAATGCGTTAGTGCGTAGCTGACATATGTAACGTACAAGGCGCCATTAATAAACAAATGCCAAACGCGTATGTCTCCTTTTGCAAGTAAATACCGCAACCACATCGCTGCCACCAATGTGATAATTAGCCCTGCAACTAGCTCTGGGCGTGGTAGCCAAGGCGTAAGCACAATACCAATCGCGGGTAATAAAGTTCCTTGAAATACCATCGCTCCCGTGATATTTCCAAACGCTAAAGTATCTTTGCCTTTGCGTATCCATAAAATACTGTTCACTTTTTCAGGCAGCTCTGTAGCGATGGGAATAATTAGTAAAGAAAGCATCAACGCTGAAATGCCTAAAATTTGAGCAGCTTCTTCTACGCCATTGATAAAGCCTTTAGCACCTAACAATAACAAGGCCAAGCCTAGAAATAATTGCAATCCAATAATTGTAGTGTTATTGGGTAAGCCTAATCGACATAAAAACATATCACTTGCTGCCTCAGTCGC
>JAIYEJ010000350.1 GCA_027487055.1 Methylotenera sp.
GTTGTTCCAAAATCGCAGGGTTATCTAGCGTAGAAATATCTGAAGTGATTTCTTCGCCTTTGGCTAAACTTCTTAGAAGCCTACGCATAATTTTGCCGCTACGTGTTTTGGGTAAATTATCACCGAATCGAATTTCATCTGGTTTTGCGATGGGCCCGATTTCTTTACCTACCCAATTACGTAATTCATCGACGATTTTTTTAGCGTATTCACCTTGTGGGCGCGTGCCTTTAAGTACCACATAGGCAACAATAGATTCGCCTTTAATATCATGCGGTTTGCCCACCACAGCGGCTTCTGCTACCAAGTGATTCGCAACTAATGCAGATTCAATTTCCATTGTACCCAAGCGGTGACCAGACACATTGAGCACATCGTCAATACGACCCATAATAGTAAAGTTGCCGGTTTTTGCATCACGTATTGCACCATCGCCAGCAAGATAAGTGGTGCCGCCCAATTCTGTTGGGTAGTAGCTCGACACATAGCGCTCTGGGTCATTATAAATGGTGCGTATCATAGAAGGCCACGGTTTTTTAATCACCAATAAACCGCCTTCACCCCAAGGGATGTCTTTGCCGGTTTCATCTACCACGTTAATATCAATCCCTGGGAAAGGTAGCGTGCAAGACCCTGGCACTAAGGCTGTTGCGCCTGGTAGTGGAGTAATCACATGACCACCCGTTTCCGTTTGCCAAAAGGTATCGACGATGGGGCAACGATTACCGCCTACATGTTCAAAATACCACATCCAAGCTTCTGGGTTAATTGGCTCGCCTACAGAACCCAAAATACGCAAGCTGGCGAGATTAAAGTGGTTAGGGTGCGTTGTGTAATCGACTTCACCTGCTTTAATGAGTGAGCGTATCGCTGTGGGCGCGGTATAAAAAATACTAACTTTGTGTTTTTCAATCATGCTCCAAAAGCGGCCAGCATTCGGGTAAGTGGGTATGCCCTCAAACACCACTTGTGTGGCACCCATCGCCAATGGACCATAGGCAACGTAGCTGTGACCGGTAATCCAACCAACATCTGCAGTACACCAAAATATGTCATCAGGTTTGATATCAAATGTCCAACGCATAGTATTCATGGCGTGCAATAAATAACCTGCCGAGCTATGCTGAACACCTTTTGGTTTGCCAGTAGATCCACTCGTGTATAGTAAAAATAATGGATGCTCGGCATTGACCATGACTGGCGGACAATCATGTGATTGACCAGCAATTAAATCACTCCACCAGATATTCTTTTCGTTCCAACTAATCTCTTGCCCTGTTTTTTTAAGCACAATAACTTTTTGGATGGACTCGCAACCGCCCATATTCATGCCTTCATCAACAGCCAATTTAAGTGGTAAGGTTTTGCCACCGCGATATTGCCCATCCGCTGTAATGACTGTCATTGCGCCCGCGTCGATAATGCGCTCATTTAAACTTTTCGCAGAAAATCCACCAAATACAACGCTATGAATTAAGCCGATACGCGCGCAAGCTTGCATGGCGACAATTGCTTCTATGCCCATTGGCAAGTAAATAATAACGCGGCTACCAAAAGGTAAATTTAAACTTTTTAAGCCATTCGCAAATTGGCAAACTTGGCCGTGAAGCTCTTTATAGGTGACATGTTTGCTGGTTCCGTCGTCTGCCTCAAAAATAATGGCAGTTTTGTTGGGTATGGTGCTTAAGTGTTTATCTAAGCAATTGGCCGAAACATTAAGTTCACCATCTTCAAACCATTTGTAAAATGGCGCATTGGATTCATTGAGTGTTTTTGTAAATGGTTTGTGCCAAACCAGTAGTTCGCGGGCTAGGTTAGCCCAAAAGCCTTCGTAATCTTCTTCTGCATGCTTGCATAACTTATTGTAAGCAGCCATGCCTGAAACGTTGGCTGATTTAACAAAATCAGAATGTGGTTCAAATACGCGGTTTTCATGTAAAACTGACTCAATAGACATCCAAAACACTCCCTCAATGCTGGTTGCTTAACTACTTAAATTTTATTCCGAAATTTTTTACGCACAAATGCTCGTGTGTTATTTTTTTTTATTGTATTGATTAATGTAAGATATAAGACTTACTTAACACCTATATTACATTAAAAAACGTATGCATACACTCGAAAATTTATTGTCGGGAACTCAAGCATCATCTAGCTTTGTGGCGGGTTTAGCGCATATGGAGAATTGCAGTCCGTTTTCTGCAAGGTTATTAGCAAAAGATGCACAATTATTGAATGATTTGCTAGAAAATCATGACAAAGTCTATGAGATTGCTGAAATGCAACATTTTTTAAATGTTGCGCAAATTGTTGATGAGATTAGTTTAAAAAAAGCGTTACGGCAGCTTAGACAACGTGTGCTACTACGAATTATTTATCGCGATTTAAATGGATTAGCAGATTTAAGTGAAGTGTTGGCAAGCACCTCAAACTTAGCAGAAATTACGTTAAACACAGCTGTTGAATATTTACAGTTATGGCTAGCGCAAAAATTTGGTACACCACTTTCAGAAACTGGCAAGTTGCAAAGTTTAATTGTGGTCGGCATGGGTAAGTTGGGTGGGCGGGAGTTAAATGTCTCATCCGATATTGATCTTATTTTTGTCTACGAAAGTGAAGGTGAGACAAATGGTACAGAGATTATCAGCAACCAAGATTATTTTACACAACTCGCAAAAAAATTGATTTCAGCCTTAGATGAAGTAACAGAAGATGGATTTGTGTTTCGGGTAGATATGCGTTTACGGCCTTTTGGTGCAGAAGGAGTGCTGGTTTCAAGTCTAGATGCACTAGAGGAATATTATCAAAACAATGGTCGCGAATGGGAGCGTTATGCTTGGATTAAAGGTCGCGTGGTGGTTGGCCCTCAGGGTAGTGTAGAGAAGTTACTAAGACCTTTTGTGTTTAGAAAATATTTAGATTACAACGCCTTGGCTAAAATGCGGGATTTAAAACTACAGATTCATCGTGATGTCATGGTGAAAGGGCAAGAAGACAATATTAAGCTTGGGCGAGGCGGTATTCGTGAGATAGAGTTTATTGCGCAAGTCTTTCAATTGATGCGAGGTGGTCAAGATGCAAGCTTACAGATTAAACCGACGCTAGAAACACTTCACTTATTAAAAAATAAAGGCTTGCTCTTAGATAAAAATGCGTCTGAACTGATAGAAGCGTATGTGTTTTTGCGCAATTTAGAACACAGACTCATGTATGTTGAAGATCGACAAACGCAAGATTTACCAAAAACTGATGAGGCAAAAGTGCGTATTGCTAACGCGATGTCATTTACACATTGGGATCCGTTTTTAAATCAACTTAATCAATATCGAGCGCTGGTTGAAACAAGTTTTGATGCAACTTTTAATGATAAAAAATCAGCCGAAAAATCATCTGAACAATCGAATGATAGCGACACTCAAAATGCAATTTGGCAAGGCTTGTTGCCTAGTGAGTTATGCTTAAAAGCTTTGTCTGAACTGGGTTTTAAAGAGCCAGGCCAAACCTTGTCTAGATTGCAAATGTTACGAAGCAGTAATCGTTATCAGCAATTGCCTGAATTAAGTCGCCAACGTTTAGACCGTTTAATGCCTATCGTGATTCGGCAATCTGCACAAGAAAAAAATGCAGATACTGCTTTATTAAGAACAATACTATTGTTAGAAAGTGTTTGTCGGCGTGCCAGTTATTTAGCGCTATTTTCTGAATATCCTGAAGCGTTAAATCTGGTTATCAAGCTATGTGGGGCAAGTCCTTGGTTATCGCAATATCTTGCTAGCCAGCCCATTATGTTGGATGAATTGCTTGATACACAAACACTTTACTCTGCCCCTAATTTTAAAAAATTACAAATAGAACTCGAAAATAAAATGGCGCTCTTAGACGGTGATGCTGAGGCACAGATGGATGCGATGCGCCATTTTAAAAATGCTGCTGTTTTACGCTTGGCAGCACAAGATGTCGCTGGATTCCTACCTTTAGAAACGTTATCAGATTATTTGAGTGGTTTGGCGACATTGATATTACAAGTAAGCTTGCCAACGATTTGGAAAGCACTAAAAGTGAAGCATTGCGAAACGCCTAAGTTCGCAGTAATCGCTTATGGTAAACTTGGCGGTGGCGAATTAGGCTATCTGTCTGATTTAGATATTATTTTTCTCTACGATGACGATCACCCAGCTGCATCAGAAAACTATGGACGTTTTGCGCAGCGTATTAATAATTGGTTTAATAGTATTACAAATGCGGGCATATTGTATGAAACCGATTTGCAACTGCGCCCAGATGGCAACAGTGGCTTATTGGTAAGTAGTGTCGACGCTTTTCATGAGTATCAACTTAATAAAGCTTGGGTGTGGGAGCATCAAGCCATTACGCGTGCGCGCTTTGTCGCTGGAGATGTTGCTATTGGTAATGCGTTTGAACAAATTCGCATAGAGGTGATTACACAAAAACGCGATTTAGAAAAACTCAAAATAGAAATTACCAGCATGCGCGAAAAAATGCGCCTCTCTCAACGTTTAAATGCAGATACTTTTGACATAAAACACAGTACTGGCGGCATTGTTGATGTTGAATTTATAGTGCAATATTTAGTGTTGGCCTATGCTAATAAACACGCTAATCTTGCAGTTAATGTTGGCAATATAGCTCTATTGAATTTATTGGCAACTCTAAATATTATAGATTCTCAACTTTCAGAAGGCGTCATTTCTGCATACCGGGATTATCGGAAGCTACAACACGGGCTTAAGCTACAAGATACAAAACAACTTAAGATTGAAGCTACATTAGTTGTTAATCAAGTTAAATCTGTATCAGCTTTGTGGCATTCTATATTCTCTATATAACTACATTTATCTATTTTATAGCTTTATATAGCTATTTTATTTCACATTTGACTGGGTCTATAAAAGCTATCAATATCACCGCAATATAAAAAAATATAGTTAACTTAAGTTTGCAATATTGACTAAAAGTTTAGTTAAAGGCGATAAGTTTTTAATATAAAACATATTTTTAAATTATCTTTGTGAGGAATTGTGATGGCTAGTCAAGTCGGTGCACTCATTAATAAGAAATCTCTTTTAACAGGTTTCTCAAAAAAAGCATTTGTTAAGCCTCGTTCTTTAAAC
>JAIYEJ010000105.1 GCA_027487055.1 Methylotenera sp.
AGCGGAAGACCTTTGCAAATTAGCACCAGCCTTGGCATTGCTAGTTATCCAGAAAATGGTTTAGATGGAGATACACTGATTAAGCATGCAGATATTGCCATGTATTCTGCAAAAAAAGCGGGTAAAAATAGACATGCATTTTTTTCAGATAGAATGAATGAGTTACTGAGTAAACGCATAGAAATCGAAAATGATTTAAAAGCTGCAATTGAGTTACATCAAGTAGATCTTTACTATCAACCTATTATTAATCTAGCGACTAATAAATTAGTCGGCGCAGAAGCTTTAGTAAGGTGGAATCACCCTAAAAAAGGGTTTATTTCACCTTTAGAGTTTATTCCTATAGCAGAATCGTCTGATCTTATCATTACCTTAAGTGATTTCCTGTTAAATATCGCTTTTAAGCAAGCACATGAATGGAAGTCAAAAGCATTTACGCCGCAAATTTCGGTAAACGTTTCAGTGCGACAATTTGAAAAGCAAAATTTTATTGATCGCTTAGTTTACTTCTTAGATGCTTATCAGCTTGATGCCAAGAATATTCAGCTTGAATTCACAGAAAGTGTGATGTTGGACTCAACTAAAGAAACAATACTTAAATTTGAAGAGCTTAAAAAAATTGGTTTTAAAATTGCCATTGATGATTTTGGTACAGGCTACTCATCTTTAGGCTATATTCACAAATTACCTATTGATGTTATTAAAATTGACCGCTCGTTTGTGAGTGGCATGTTAACTAACATAAAAACCAACTCTATTGTGGCAGCAATTGCTAAGCTATCTAATGTGCTTGAAATTAAAATAGTAGCAGAAGGTATTGAACTGGAAGCTGAGGCAGACAAGCTAAGGCAATATCACTGTGACTATGGTCAGGGTTATTTATTTGATAAAGCCTTGCCTATTGATGAGTTTGAACGTAAGTACATGCAAGTTTAGAAACAAAGCGAGGAGCCAGCTTTATATTAGCAATCAAAGTTCTATGCTTGACTGATTTAGCAGCATTCACCTGGCAGTATTGAAGCAGTAATTTTCAATTTAGCACCCTTTTGCCTCTCTTATCTAGGCATATTACCAAGCTGTTTTTTTCCATAATAGAGTCATTACTAACAGCAATGCTTACTTTAAAAAGCATACTCAATATGGAAAGGCTATAACATGGCACAAGACCCAAAAGCTAAAGAACCAGCCGCAGAAGGTGAAGCACCAGCTCCAAAAGCAAAGAAGAAACTTATTATAATAATCGCCGCAGTGGTTGTTTTGCTTGCTGGCGCTGGTGGTGGTTGGTATTTTATGAAATCAAAAGAGGCAGCAAAAAAACCTGCTAAACATGGTGAAGTTCACGAGGAAGCAGAAGCCGAAGAAGCGGAAGGTGAACATGGTCCCGCAGCACCCATTTTTTTACCGTTAGAGACTTTTACGGTCAATTTGCAACCTGATCCTGATGAAAAATTCTTGCAATTAGATGTTTCTATTCAAGTAAAAAAACCTGAAGAGGCTGAAGCGTTAAAAGCACAAATGCCTGCTATTCGCAATCGATTACTCATGCTATTAACAAGCAAACAGGCCAGCCAAATCTCAACGATGGAAGGTAAGCAAGAATTAAGTAATGAAATATTGGCAGAGGTGAATAAACCATTTACTGACCATGGAAAACCACAAAAAGTAACCGGTGTATTTTTTACTTCGTTTGTAATCCAGTAATTACTGGCCCCACGTAATAACAATATTATTGTGACGTTTTAGAAGAAAAGAAATTTAAATGGCGGATAAGTTTTTATCGCAAGATGAAGTAGATGCGCTATTAAAAGGCGTAGATGGTGATGGTGATGAGGCCAAACCAGAAGTTGATGCGGGTGCTGTGCGTGATTATGACATGGCAACACAAGAGCGCATTGTTCGCGGGCGCATGCCAACGCTTGAAATTATTAACGAGCGATTTGCACGATTGGCCCGTATTGAATTGTTTAACTTTCTTCGTCGTACAGTAGAAATTTCTGTAGGGCCAGTACGTATTATCAAATATAGTGATTTTATTCGCAATCTTGTCGTCCCGACAAATCTAAATTTAATTCAAATGAAACCATTAAGGGGTAATGCGCTTATTGTATGCGACCCAAACTTGGTTTTTTTAGTGGTGGATACCATGTTTGGCGGGGATGGTCGTTTTCACACTCGTATCGAAGGTCGCGATTTTACCCAGACTGAACAACGGATTATTCAGCGCATTTTAAATATCATATTTGAAACGTATTCAAAGTCGTGGGAGCCAGTATATCCTGTAGAGTTTGAATTTATGCGCTCTGAAATGAATACGCAATTTGCAAATATTGCTACGCCTAATGAAGTTGTCGTTGCAATCACTTTTACAGTTGAGTTAGGTACATCTAATGGTGAAATTCATTTTTGCTTACCTTACTCAATGATAGAGCCGATTCGTGACATTTTATCTTCACCACTGCAAGGCGAGGTTCTTGGTACAGATAAGCGTTGGGTAAAACTAATGACTCAGCAAGTTCAGGCTGCAGAAATTGAAATCGTGGCAGATTTAGCAAAAACAAAAATGCAATTAAGTGACGTATTGAACATGAAAGCTGGTGATGTCATTCCATTAAGAATTAGTGAAGAGATAGAAGCTAAAGTGGACGGCGTTCCAGTCATGCTCTGCAAATATGGCTTATTTAATGGCCAATATGCGCTTCGCGTAGAAAAGCTTTTGAGATCAAACTCAACCGAATATATTAAAGGAGAAAATTATGGCGAATGATGTTGCAGAAGAGCCAGTAGAAGAATCAAGTGCTGAAGCTGTAGTAGAAGATGATTGGGGTGCTGCGATGGCTGAGCAGACCGCTGCTGAGTCTTCTGTATTGCAAACGAGCAATGTTGAACAAGCACAAGTATTTTCTGAATTTACCCCAAAAAATAAGTTAAACGATACGCAAAATGATATCGATTTTATTTTAGACATTCCTGTTCAGCTCACAGTTGAATTAGGGCGCACTAAAATTGCAATTAAAAACTTGTTGCAGCTAGCTCAGGGCTCGGTAGTGGAGTTAGATGGAATGGCTGGTGAGCCTATGGATGTGCTAGTGAATGGCTGTTTAATTGCGCAAGGTGAAGTTGTGGTTGTGAATGATAAGTTTGGTATTAGATTAACTGACATTATTACGCCAGCTGAACGCATTAGAAAAATTAACAAGTAAGGGTTAGATAGTGCAAATGAAAAACTGTAAGCTTATTCTACTTGCTATGTTTGTTATGCCTCACTTTGGCTGGGCTGCAGATGCAGTCAATGCGACGCCATCGAATGGCATTTTCAAGATGGTATCTGGGCTTGCTATAGTGCTCATTGTTATGGCCGCGATTGCTTGGGCTTTTAAGCGCTTATTACCAAATATTGCTAATAATCAACAAACAATTGCCCGTGTAATTAGCAGTGTGAGTGTGGGTACGCGCGAACGTGTCGTGGTTGTACAAGTGGCAGATCGTTGGATAGTGGTAGGCGTTGCACCTGGCCAAGTGAATGGAATTGCAAATCTGGAAGCTGGAATTCAACAATCTTTAGAAAACAATACTACTAATAACTTAAAAACACATACCCAAACATTGGCGACATCTTTAGCACCTTCATTTTCTGAATGGTTACAAAAGTCAACTGCTAAGTTTATAAATAAATCTAGTGCAGATAATAAATGAAAAAAGCGACACAAAAAATTTTCTTAACTGATTTAGCCATGAAAATATTGGGCATGTCCTCTTTATTGCTTTGCGTTGGTGTTTTATTATTACCAATCTCAGCTTTTGCAGAAAGTGGTTTACCTTTAGTTAATGCAAGCCCAAGTGCCGGTGGCGGGCAAGACTATACGCTGAGTTTGCAAACACTGATATTACTTACATCACTGACTTTTTTGCCTGCTGCACTACTCATGATGACAGGGTTTACGCGCATCATTATTGTACTTTCATTACTACGGCAAGCATTGGGAACGCAATCAGCACCGCCTAATCAAGTAATGGTTGGATTGGCATTGTTTCTTACTTTTTTTGTGATGAGCCCAGTCATAGATAAAATTTATGCAGATGCTTATCAGCCACTTTCAGAAAATAAAATTTCTATGCAAGAAGCAATGGACAAAGGTGCGCAGCCACTCAAAGAATTTATGATGAAACAAACACGCGAAGGTGATTTGGCTTTGTTTGTAAAAATGGCAAGAATAGAAAAAATTGAAACACCCGAACAAGTGCCTTTACGTGTATTGGTACCAGCATTTATGACTAGTGAATTAAAAACGGCTTTTCAGATTGGGTTTGCGATATTTATCCCATTTTTGATCATAGATATGGTTGTCGCAAGCGTGCTGATGGCAATGGGGATGATGATGGTTTCACCTTCAATCGTATCTTTGCCATTCAAGTTAATGTTATTTGTATTAGTAGATGGCTGGCAGCTGCTCTTGGGTTCCTTAGTAGAAAGTTTCTATTAATACTTAACACTTAAATGATAAGGAAAATAATCAATGGGCCCAGAAAGCGTAATGACAATTGGACGCGATGCAATGCAAGTGACCTTAATGGTAGCAGCACCAATACTGTTGGTCATTTTAGTGATTGGTTTGGCTGTGAGTATATTTCAAGCAGCCACACAAATTAATGAAGCGACCTTATCGTTTATACCAAAGTTAATTGGCGTGTTTGTTGTTTTGATGTTTGCAGGTCAATGGATGCTCACTACCATGGTGGACTATATGCACTTAGTGTTTACAAGCATTCCCGCAATGGCGAACTAGCTTGATTTGAAAAATGGTTTCAGTTAGTAGCGCATATTTACAAGCATGGATTATTGGCCTTATTTGGCCTTTAGTGCGAGTTTTAGGTGTGATTGCCTCTGCCCCAATCTTTAGCCATAATGCAATTCCTAAAAGAATAAAACTGGGTGTAGGTATTATGCTTACCCTTATTATCATGCCGACTCTTCCGCCAATCCCAACATTTGAGATTTACTCACTTCAGGGCTTGCGCATCTTAGTCCAACAACTAGTTATTGGACTAGCCATTGGATTTAGTATGCGCCTAGTATTTTCGGCAGTTGATTTAGCAGGACAGTTGATTGGGATGTCAATGGGGCTAGGTTTTGCAACATTTTTTGATCATCAATCACAAGGACAAAGTGCTGCTGTGAATCAATTTTTAATGTTATTAGCGATGCTTATTTTTTTAAGTTTAGATGGGCACTTGATGATAGTCACTGCGATAGCAAATAGCTTTATATCCATGCCAATATCATTAGATGCTGGTAGCATTAATCCTATGAAAATTGCGATGTGGGGAGAAACAATTTTTAGAGTTGGCTTATTATTGGCTTTGCCTGCAGTTACTGCTTTACTGGTGACTAATATGGCATTAGGGATATTAACTAGGGCTGCACCACAGCTTAATTTGTTTGCTATAGGTTTTCCTATAACACTTACCGTAGGGTTTTTTGTATTGGCACTATCATTACCCGGAATGTTAAAGCCAATAGAGAATTTTATTGAACAAGCTGTAAGTAATATGCATCAGGTAGCAGTGCCACTGTCACCTGTAGTTAAAAATTAACTATTTGTTTTAATTAAATAAATTTAAATAAAGATAGGCCAGTTGTAGCTACAAAAGATTTTTGTGCGGCTTCCATAATCGTTTGCTGTTTGGCCAAGTCTGACAGTGCTGCAGTATAATCAAGATCTTCTAAGTCAGACAGTGATTTACTGTATTGCAAAGCTCGGTCGGTGCCTGCATTATCTAGGGCATCTAACTCATTTAATTTAGAACCTACTCCCGCGCGTATGGTTAATACATTATTGAGTGTGTCCTGCAAATTACCAATAGCAGTTGCTAAACCAGCTTCAAAATTAGCACGAGTTGTAGCATCAGTGATAGGCGTATTTAGTAAAGTAACGATGTTACTTAATGTTGCAAATACATCATTCCCCCCACCCTGAAAAACACTATCGCCAGTAACGTTAACTGGCATTGCACGTTGGGCATCAACTTGCAAAGATTGCAGATTGCTATCTCCAACATAGCTAGCACCTGTAGCGTTTGGAATAAAAGGTTTAGTGTCTGTTTGGTAGCCTGCATATAAGTAGTTTCCAGAAGCGTCTCTGGTATTCGCCAAGCCTAT
>JAIYEJ010000226.1 GCA_027487055.1 Methylotenera sp.
AATATTTAATGATATTTAATGAAGGAATTGCATGCGTTCTACTTTTGAAAAGTTTAGTTTAGTTGGCTCAGGCGTAGTCGTCGGTGTATTAATTAGCGTTAATTTGTCTGTGCTGGCCGAAATGGTATCTGCGCCGCAATTGCCAATAGATGATTTGCGGGTTTTTGCTGAGGTTTTTGGCAAAGTTAAAAGTGATTATGTAGAACCAGTTGAAGATAAAAAGCTTATTAATGAAGCTTTAACAGGCATGCTGACAGGTTTAGACCCACACTCTACTTTTATGGATGCCGACGCTTACAAAGATTTACAATCTGGTACACAAGGAGAGTTTGGTGGCTTAGGTATTGAAGTTGCCATGGAAGAAGGCTTAGTAAAAGTGGTCACTCCAATCGAAGATAGCCCAGCTTACAAAGCTGGTCTTAAAAGTGGTGATTTAATTAGCAAATTAGATGACACGCAAGTACGCGGATTAACGCTAAATGACGCGGTTAAAAAAATGCGCGGCAAGCCAGATACCAAAATTGTTCTGACTGTACTGCGCAAAGGCGAGCCTAAACCGCTCACATTCAACTTAACGCGCGCTGTTATTAAAACCCAAAGCGTTAAAAACAAATATATTGAAAAGGATTATGCTTATATTCGCATCACGCAGTTTCAAGAACATACTGGTGAAGATTTAGCTAAAGCACTTACTAGTTTGTATGCACAAAATAAAGGCCCATTTAAAGGCTTAGTTTTAGATATGCGCAACAACCCAGGAGGCTTGCTAGATGCATCTGTGGGCGTATCGGCTGCCTTTTTGGCCAAAAATGACTTAGTCGTTTACACCGAAGGCCGTGTACAAGATTCTAAAATGCGCTTAAGTGCTAACCCGCTTGATTATGCGCGCCGTGGCAAAGGTGATTATCTTAAAAACTTACCAGAATCTTACAAAAAAACGCCTATTGTGGTGTTAGTAAACTCTGGCTCAGCTTCAGCTTCAGAAATTGTTGCAGGGGCATTGCAAGACCACAAACGCGCGACTATTTTGGGGGTGCAAAGCTTTGGTAAAGGTTCTGTGCAAACCATATTACCAATGAATAACGGGAGTGCGATTAAACTCACAACTGCACGTTACTTCACTCCGAATGGTCGCTCTATTCAAGCTAAAGGTATCGTGCCAGATATTATTGTAGAAGATGGTTCAGACCAATCAAATAATCTACATGAGGCTGATTTAGCAAAGCACATTTCTAACCCAAAAGACGTCGCTAATAATCCACCTGTGGTCAAAGATCAAGCCAAAGAAGATGCTGCAAAAGCGAAATTAAATGAAAAACGTTTTGCTGAACCACAAGGCCCAATTGAGCCTGCTAGTAAAGATGACTTTCAGTTTATGCAAGCAATGAACGTTTTAAAAGGCTTACCAGTACAAAAAATGCCAGAGATTAAAGCGGCTGAGGCAAAACCTGCTGAAGTAAAATCAAATGAAGTTAAAAAATAAATAATTTTTTATTTTCCTTAGCCCTGCCTGATAGATTCACGCAGGGCTTTGTTTTATGATGTGAGTATATGATGAAACCGGATAAATTAATTAGCACTTTTGATAAAGGTTTGCGCACGCTTTTCGCTACTACAATTGCGTCAAGACAGCGGCCAGACGCCTTTATAGCAGAAGGCGCACTAAATGATGATAATAAAGCACATGCAGCAAAACTAATGCGAATCAATCATGTAGGCGAAGTATGCGCGCAAGCCTTATATAGTGGGCAAGCATTTACATCACGCAACCCCTATATTGTAAGCGCACTTAAACAAGCGGCAGATGAAGAAACAGACCATCTCGCATGGTGTGAAGCACGCATTAATGAATTAGGTGGTCGCAAAAGTTTACTTAATCCAGTTTGGTACGCAGGCAGTTTTACCTTAGGTGCCGTTGCAGGCGCATTGGGTGATCAATGGAATTTGGGATTTTTAGAGGAAACTGAACAACAAGTTTCTGTGCATTTACAAAATCATTTAGACCAACTTGACGAAAGTGATATTAAAACGCGTACAATCATTAATCAGATGCAAGCCGAAGAAATATTGCATGCCAATAATGCTAATCATCTAGGCGCAAGTGAACTGCCTGCACCGATTAAAACTGGTATGAAGATTGCGTCAAAAATCATGACCAAAACAGCTTACTACATTTAACTGCTTAATATTTAAAGGTTAGAGCCCAAACTATCATATGCAAAAATTTAGTGATGTGTTATTAACGCTTGACAGTGCCGATGATGTAAAACGTATTGAGTTATACCTTGAGGATGGCTCTTCTGCAGGTGTGATTGAAAATAAGCCCGGCACGCAAGGTTCGCTTAAAGTGTATTACTACCTATATAAAATGTATGGTGATATTACTTTAGACGCGGCGGTAGAGGGTTTGGCGCTTTATGCTGAACATACTGAAGATGCTGAAAATTGCCCAGGTAAGCACCCCAATGTTGACAGGCTCATTAATGTGTTAGAAAACGAAGAGCCGCTCAAAATTAAAGTGATTACGGCTTAGTCTTAAATTAATTTTTGTGCTATGCGTACGCACGTGATATAGGCGGGTGATAAATAATCTCTAATAAGTGTCCAACTGGATCTAAGCAATAAAACCCGTGTGACCCATCTCGGTGCGTTTTAGGTGCTTCTGTAATGCGCACACCTTCTGCTACAAAATAAGCATACCAATCATCTACATCTTTCGCAGTTTTTAGCACAAACCCAATATGGTCTAAACGCTGTTGCCCCTCTGGCAAATAATCCACCCGATGTAATGCAAATACATCGCCTTCATTGGTTAAGTAAATATTATCAGGGTCTGGTTGCCACTCAATTTTCATACCCATAATGCGGGTATAAAAATCGATAGCCACTTCTAGCTCTTTAATAAACAAGGCTACATGGCGAATGCCTATCATACCTTGTGGTTTATTGTCTGTCATACATTCTCACTTGATTTAATGATCACTGGCTTTAATTTCAAAATCGTGTGTGATATCTACGCTTTTGCTTAACATTATTGATGCTGAGCAATACTTTTCTGCCGATAACTTAACCGCTCTTTCGACCTGAGTTTCGTTTAAATTGTTGCCCGTAATCACAAAATGCACATGAATTTTAGTAAACACTTTGGGGATTTCATCCGCACGCGTCGCATCGATTTCCGCCACACAATTCACAATAGGCTGACGCGCCTTTTTGAGTATGGTGACCACATCAAACGATGTGCAAGTACCCATACCTATCAGTAGCATTTCCATTGGCCGCATGCCGATATTTCTACCACCATTTTCAGGTGCGCCGTCCAACACCACAGCATGACCAGTTTCAGACTCCCCTACAAAGCAGACATCTTCAACCCATTTGATTCTAACTTTCATTGGATATTTCTTTCTTTTCGTTTTTTAAAAGCTAAACGCCATTAATCAACATAAGCAAAATACTACGTGATTAATGGCGCTAGTGGTTTGCGCTATATCAATTAATATAGCAACCTTTCTAAAACTTATTTAACGTCTAACAACTCTACATCAAAAAGTAATGTAGCATTTGGTGGAATTACTCCACCCGCACCGCGCGCGCCGTAGCCCATTTCTGATGGAATAATAAGCGTGCGTTTACCGCCCACTTTCATGCCTGCAAAACCCTCATCCCAACCTTGAATCACATGGCCTGCGCCTAAAGGAAAATCAAATGGCTGTTTGCGATCTACACTGCTATCAAACTTTGCGCCTTTTTTATCAGCTGCTTTTTCATCGTACAACCAACCTGTGTAATGCACACTAATATTAAAACCTGGCTCAGCTTCGCGTCCAGTCCCCACTTGCGTATCAATTTTTTGTAATTCTGTAATGTTAGATGTCATTGCTGGTTTTTCCTGTTGAGTAGTTGATTCGGCATTGCAAGCACTTAAAGTAAACGTACATACACATGCTAAAAGTAATGTAATAAGCTTCATAAATTAACCTGACTTAAGTTTAAGTTATTTTGAGTTTTTGTTGAACCCGACTTTAAAAAACAATCTTTTAAAAGAAACGATATGATACCGCAAACTGGCACAAGTTCATGTAGCACTATTTAAGGTTGTTGATGCACCCACTCAATCAGCGCATCTTGGGCATTTTTACTGGCAGGGGCTTTTGGGTGGTTCACAAACATGACCAACACATGGCGATGATTATTGGCATCCAAAACATACCCTGAAATTGCACTCACCCCTTCGATTGAGCCAGTTTTTAAGTGCGCACGGGCTGCGCTTGGGCTATCGTTTAGGCGTTTTTTAATAGTGCCATCAAGCGCTAAAATTGGCAGTGATGCCATAAACTCTGGCATTGCAGGGCTCACATACGCATCCATTAGTAACTGCCCTAAATGCGCCGCACTGATGCGCTCTATACGCGATAAACCTGAACCGTTTTCAATCACCAATTCATTAAATTTTAAGCCTTTATTTGCAAGCCAAAGATTAATTGCACTTTCACCTTTTGCCTCGTTTGCTGGCGTGCTATTTTTTTCTGCCGCAATGGTTAATAACAACTGTCGAGCCATTAAGTTATTGCTCCATTTATTAATGTCACGGACCACATAGCCTAATGGCTCTGAAAATTGCTCAAAAACTTTTATAGCCTCTAATGGTGTTTCTTTTACTTTAAAACTGCCCTTAAATTTTCCGCCTAATTCTGCCATTAATTTTTTAAAGGTATAAAACGCATATTTTTCATCATCAAAAACACTGAGTTCTAAATAGCGCTCGCCACAGGTGGGCGAAAAAACACCGTTAAAAGTCACTATTGCGCCATTTGTATTTGGCTTTACCGTATACCCAAAGCGGTTAAGCCATTCGTCGCAAGCCCCAGTCACTAGCTTCATGTTATTTACAATTTGAATTTCAGCAAGCTCAAACTCTTGGATTACATTCACAGCAGTATCGGTTGCGGTAAATTTAAAGCTGGTATTTCTGCCACCAACTAAAAATGCACTTGGTTCTGCGTTGTAAGCACGCCAAGTCTCGCTATCAAAGGTTTTTATGTTGCCAACATTTTTTGCAAAATAACTTTTATCAACAATCAAATCACCTGTAATTTCTTTTATACCAAATTGCTGCAAAGTCATTAACAAGCGCCAGAATTCTTGCGCTTTAAAACTTGGGTCACCATACGATTTAATATACAAATTCCCATCCAACACGCCATTATTGACATTGCCATCACGATACACTTCGGTTTTCCAGCGATAACTTGGCGTCAATAAATCGAGCGCAGCATAGGTGGTGACCAACTTCATCACCGATGCTGGGTTCATACTTTCATCTGCATTGTGATTGAGTATTGGCGCATTCGCCTCCACCGCCTGCACATACACAGCAACATTTTGCTTAGGAATGCCCGCTTGCTTAAGCGCATCGGCAACTGCAAAAGGCAATTCGGTCATCAAAGCTGGCGATTCTGCCAATAATGCACGCGAAAATATCAGCGAAAAAACACCCATTAAAAATACTAATTTCACTTGATTATTGCGTTTATTTTTAAACATTTTCATTTGCATGCTCTGGAAGTCGCATGGATACTGGCTTTTAGAGCATGCTCAACCTCTTCGCGATCAATTGTGTAAGGCGGCATTAAATAAACTGTGTTGCCAATTGGGCGAACCAACAAGTTATTTTCTAGCGCCGAAGCATAGCAATCGCGCGCAAAATTTGGGTTTTTTGTCACAATATCCACCGCAAAAATCATCCCAGATTGGTTTGAATTTGGTCGCCGCAAATTTGTGATTGAAATTTCGTTAAAAGCTTGCATTTTTTGCCAGATAAAATCAGAAGTTTCTTGATTTTTTTGTATGACATTATCAGTTTCAAAAATACATAAAGTCGCCAAAGCAGCGCTACATGCGAGTGGGTTGCCTGTGTAACTGTGACTATGCAAAAAAGCTTTTGTGATTTTGTCATCATAAAATGCTTGGTAAATCTCATCCCTTGTCAGCACGCAAGACAAGGGTAAATAGCCGCCCGTAATGCCTTTTGATAAGCACATAAAATCTGGGCGGCAATCTATATTTTTACAGCAATTGCTTGCCGTGCAAGCCGCATCACAATCAGTATAACTTGCAAACATGGTGCCCGTGCGTCCAAACCCAACGGCAATTTCATCGGCAATTAAATGCACTTGATATTTGCTACAAATTTCCCGCGCACGTTTTAAGTAAATGGGGTGATACATGCCCATGCCCGCCGCGCACTGCACCAAGGGCTCAATAATAAATGCGGCCAAACTTTTATGATAAGCTGCCACATAGGTTTCAAGTGCATCCGCACAACGCAAAGCAAACGCCTCTGCACCCTCTCCCGCTTCTGCTAACCGAAAATCTGGGCTAGGCATTTGGGCGCTTTGCGTTAAGAGCGGGGCATAAGTATCTTTAAAAATGGACACATCCGTCACGCCAAGCGCACCCAGCGTTTCACCATGATAACTATTTTGCAAACTGATAAATTTTATTTTGTTTGGTTGGCCAGAATTGCGCCAAAAGTGAAAACTCATTTTAAGCGCAATTTCTGTCGCGCTGGCGCCATCACTGCCGTAAAACGCATGCCCCAGGCCTGTAAGTTTGGCTAATTTTTCAGATAACTCAACGACAGGCTCATGCGTAAATCCTGCAAGCATCACGTGCTCAAGCTGATCAAGCTGCGCCTTAATTGCATCTTTAATCCGTGGGTTGTCATGCCCAAATAAATTCACCCACCAGCTACTCACCGCATCTAAATAACGCTTACCATTAGCATCGTAAAGCCATACGCCTTCGCCTTTGGTAATCGGGATAAGTGGGTAGGTTTCATGCTGCTTCATCTGCGTGCACGGATGCCATACTGAGGCTAAGCTGCGATTTAATAAGGCTTGATTTGCATTCATATCAAGATTGTACGATGTTTTTTGTACGGATTTGTCATGCATCGTTTAAAATAGCGCCTTAAATCAACTTGTTACCCATTTACTTAATACCTGTAACGATGCAAAAAACGCGCAAACACATTGAATTGCTCTCCCCCGCCAAGAATGCAGATTTTGGAATTGAGGCCATTAACCATGGCGCTGATGCCGTGTATATTGGTGGCCCAGCGTTTGGTGCGCGAGCCAAAGCACCAAATACCGTGGCGGATATTGCGCGTTTGGTGAAGCATGCGCATCGCTATCATGCAGAAGTCTTTGTTGCGCTGAATACCATTTTTCACGATAACGAGTTAGAAGGTGTGCGCCAATTGGTGCATCAGTTATACGAGGCAGGCGTGGACGCACTCATTGTGCAAGACATGGGCTTGTTAACAATGGATTTGCCACCGATTCAACTTCACGCCAGCACGCAAACGGATATTCGCACCGTCGAAAAAGCCAAGTTTTTAGACCAAGTCGGCTTTAGCCAACTCGTGCTGGCACGTGAGTTAGATATTCGTACCGTCAAACAAATCGCCGATGCTACCACCGCCAATTTGGAATACTTTATTCATGGAGCTTTATGTGTAGCGTTTAGTGGGCAGTGTTTTATCAGCCATGCGCACACGGGGCGTAGTGCTAACCGTGGCGAATGCTCGCAAGAATGCCGTTTACCGTATACGTTAGAAGACCAAAAAGGCCGCATGATTGGCAAAGATAAACATTATCTATCGATGAAAGACAATGACCAAAGTGCGAATTTACGCGCCTTGATTGATGCAGGCGTGAGTAGTTTTAAAATAGAAGGTCGCTACAAAGATTTGCCTTATGTGAAAAACGCCACTGCGCATTATCGCTTGTTGCTGGATGAAATTTTGCAAGAACGCCCCGATTTAGCGAAATCTTCAGCAGGCCATGCGACTTACACTTTTACTCCACAACCAGAAAAAACCTTTAACCGTAGCGCCACCGATTATTTTGCCAACGGCCGCCAAGTCGATATTGGTGCATTTGATACGCCAAAATTTGCTGGCGAAGAACTGGGTAATGTCACCAAAGTAGGTAAAGATTTTATTGAGGTAGCTACCGATGTGGAATTGCACAATGGTGACGGCGTCTGTTTTTTTGATGTGCATAAAGAGTTGGTTGGCTTGCGTGTGAATACAGCGCAATCACTTAACACCAAAATACAACGAATTTTTCCCAATGAAATGCCAGCGGATATTCGCAAAAATACTTTAATCTACCGCAACCGTGACCATGCTTTTATGCGCTTGCTAGAAAAGGATTCTGCCACTCGCAAAATGGAGGTGAGCATGACGATTTACGAAACGCGCGATGGTTTTGCCTTAACAGTTACGGATGAACTAGGATTTATTGCGACTGCACAATGCTTGTCAGAAAAACAAGTTGCAAACGATGTCAACAAGGCGGAAAAAAGCTTAATAGAAAACTTAAGTAAATTAGGTAGCACTGACTTTGTGGCAAAAGAAGTCAATTTAGAAGTCGCACAAATGTGGTTTGTGCCTGCCTCCGTTGCTAACAATTTACGCCGTGAGGCGATTGAGCAATTGGTGCAAGTGCGTGAATTAGGTTATGAGCGCCCTGCTTTACGCCCTGCGGTTGAACCACCCGCGATTTACCCTGAAGACAGCTTGAGTTATTTAGCTAATGTGTATAACCAACTAGCGCGTACTTTTTACCAAAAACATGGCGTCAAGCTTATCGCCAAGGCCTATGAAGCCAATGAAGAGTTAGGCGAAGTGCCCGTGATGATTACCAAACATTGCCTTCGCTTTAGTCACGGGTTATGCCCCAAAGAAGCCAAAGGCGTGATTGGTGTGCAAGGCACGGTGACCGCAGAACCGATGACGCTGATTAGCGGCAATGACCGTTACACACTAAAATTTGATTGCAAGCCATGCGAAATGCATGTGATGGGCAGCATACGTAAACCCATCTTAAAATTAGGACCGCCACAACCCATTCTTTTTTTGGTAAAACAATAATCTCTGAATCAATATTTTTTTCACAGGCATTTTAAGCATCGCAACATCTACTCTGGAAGCCAATACTTACGGAGGCCCAGAGCAGGTATTTAAGCCATATCAAGCGATAGGTATAAGATCTCACTTCAATAACGCCCAAGCATTAATATTGTCTTTAAATTTAATACATCATCATCTATATTCCTGAAAATTACATTTAATACCAATTTGTAACTTATTGATTATATTGATTTCTATTGACATTAAAAAATAAATTGTCTATAGTATATTATCTAAATACCAATTGATTATAAGGCGGATTTAAATGCGCTCAGTATGCTTGCTTTTAATTATATTGATACATGCTGTTTTATTATCTGGCTGCGCAGCTGCAGTGACCTCAGCAGCTGGCATAGGCGGCTCTGCTGCCATTACCCATACTATGAACGGCATCACTTATCGCACCTTTACTGCCCCAGAGGCCAAAGTAAGAGTTGCCACCATTAAAGCCCTAGACCGCATGCAAATTAAATTAACATCTGATGGCTTTCAGGAAAAAAGTAACATTAGGCTAGTCACTGCAAAAACCACTGAGCGCAAAATTGAAATACAGCTAGAACCCATTAGCCCCAACACAACCCGTATGCGCGTAATTGCGAAAAAAGGAACGGGCATTTTTTACGACGCATCTACTGCTGAGGAAATCATTCAACAGACCAAATTATCTTTAGGATAATATTTTTAAGGCGCTGGATTCGGCGCACTTAAATGGATTTTTTCGATTTCTACTAATACTTCATGACTTAATTTCACTTGATAAGCGCCAATATTTTCTTGCAATTGCGTCATACTGGTGGCGCCAATAATGGTACTACTCACACACCAGCGATGCATTACAAAACTCAAGGCAAGTTGCGTTGGCGTTAAACCGTTTTCGCGAGCAAGCTTGGCATAAGCCGCGCTAGCTGCTGGCACAGCTGGTTTGGTGTAACGTTGTGCATAGCCTCTAAATAAAGTCACGCGCCCTTTGGCAGTTTCGTCATCCGCGTACTTTCCACTTAAATGCCCAAATGCCAAAGGCGAATAAGCCAGCAAACTGATATTTTCACGGTATAACATCTCACTAATACCAAAATCTATCGTACGATTCATCAAGTGGTAGGCATTTTGTAACGTTGCCACGCGCGGCAAATTGTATTCTTTGGCAATGCGCAAAAACTCCATGATGCCCCACGGTTGCTCGTTGCTAATGCCAATTGCACGCACTTTTCCTTCTTCAATCAATTCAGCCAGCGTCTCTAATTGGGTTTGAACGCTCACCCACGCTTTTTGATTACCCTCAGCATCAAACTCTAACTTAGGGTCAAACTGATATTGCCCAAACAGTGGCACGTTGCGTTCTGGCCAGTGGATTTGATACAAATCGATATAGTCTGTTTGTAGGCGTTTGAGTGAATCGTGAATCGCACTGCGGATATTATCACGCGTTAAAACATCATCACCACCACGAATATAATTAAGCCCACGATTACGCCCTGCTACTTTGGTGCCTAAAATAATTTTTTCGCGTGCTTGATTTTTAAGCCAATGCCCTATCATGGTCTCGGTGCGGTTAAACGTTTCCGCCTTAGGCGGCACTGGGTACATTTCGGCGGTATCAATAAAGTTAATGCCTAGCTCAAGCGCATAATCTAGCTGCGCGTGTGCTTCTGCTTGCGTATTTTGGTCTCCAAACGTCATGGTACCCAAACACACTTTTGATACCTTTAGCGCAGTTTGCCCTAAGTTAACGTATTCCATTTTTTCTACCATCATTAATGCAGTGTATTTTTAACAGCCGAATCAGGGAGCACTGTAATCTGCATATCTGTTTTAACATGCGCTCCAATATCCCAAGCCGCTTCTTTAGACGATAACTGCAACATATTAGTTAACGCTAAAATTAATTCTGGCGTTAAATTTATGCGTACATTCACCCCTTCTACACACGGCATTTCAAGCACTGGTGGCTTATCTGTCACTTCAACCAGCATCACACTCGTTGCTAGCATCGCCGCGTTTTGTACCACTTCTTTTCTTGGCTGATAGGCGGTTACAAAATCCATTTTTTGAAGCGTCTCTACGGTCTCAGCTTCTTGTTTAAACTTTGCTACCGCTTGTTGTGGTGGTGTTTGAATTTGTATTGAAGTGGCGGTTGGCATATGCGTTTCACCATTTAACAATTGCCTTAACGCCTTTGTAATGCGATAGGTGAGCCAGACCAACAACTCAGTATCATCAGCTAAACCCACCCGCAACAAAAGTCTATCTTGCTCTGTGTTATAGCTTAAATTAATTTGCTGTATTACCGATTCTGGCATTTTAATTTCCGATTGATCGCTCATTCTAAAAGTTCACCTTTTTGCATTTATTAAAAATTTTTTGTCTTTAGCTCTTGAAAATAATTTATTTAGCCCAAAATTAAAAACTACAAATTAGCAATCTAGGCATGCGAGTGCTAAAATGCCTGCCTAGCTTTGCAATACCATTTTTAAAGTAGTAACCATAACATAACTTAACAGGAGAAATTGAATGAAAATTCGTCCATTACACGATCGCGTGATTGTAAAACGCTCTGAAGAAGAACGCACAACCGCTTCTGGCATTGTGATTCCAGATTCTGCCACAGAAAAACCTGATCAGGGCATAGTGCAAGCAGTTGGCAATGGCAAACGTGATGATAGCGGCAAAGTAAATGCCCTGGATGTAAAAGTAGGTGACAAAGTATTGTTTGGTAAATACGCCGGTCAAACTGTTAAAGTCGACGGCGAAGAGTTATTGGTGATGCGCGAAGAAGAC
>JAIYEJ010000148.1 GCA_027487055.1 Methylotenera sp.
AATCACCACGCCCACCAAATTGCGGCCAGCAAACGGCACTATTACTCGACTCCCTACTTGGACTCTATTGCCAACGCGCGCATCAAAGTCACCACTTAAATAATCGAATGTACGATTAAGTGGTACGTCTAAAGCAATATTGAGAATGGTGGGCGACATAAAAGTTATAGGTGAGTATAAAGCGTGCTTAGGTTAAAATACTATTTTTGCACATTAGCATTGTTTGAAAGTAAGCTTTGAAAGCACATATTACCCAATTATTAGCCCAAGCTGCGGCTAGTTTAAGCACAGAAATTACGCCTGAACAGATTATACTCGAGCGCCCAAAATCTGCCGAGCATGGCGATTTTTCGAGCAATTTGGCCATGCAATTGGCTAAACCACTTAAACAAAATCCACGCGCAATTGCGACAAGTTTAATCAATGCCTTACCGCAAAGCGACTATATCGCAAAAGTAGAAATTGCTGGCGCTGGCTTTATTAATTTCTTTTTAAGCGCGCAATCTAAGCAAATTGTGATTGCTGATATTTTTGCGCAAGGTGAAAAATTTGGCACAAATAATGTAGGTAAAGGTACCAAAGTGCAGGTGGAATTTGTATCAGCTAACCCAACCGGGCCTTTGCACGTGGGGCATGGTCGCGGCGCAGCGGTGGGCGATTGCCTCGCGCGCTTGCTTGAAGCCACGGGCTGGAATGTAACGCGAGAGTTTTATTACAACGATGCTGGTGCACAAATTGATAATCTTACAAAATCTGTGCAAGCCCGCTCTCAAGGTATTGCGACGGACGACCCACGTTTTCCTGAAGATGGTTATCGTGGCGAATACATTCTCGATATCGCAAATGCTTACCTAGCTAAAGAAACAGTCACTGCAGATGACATGCAAGTTGCTGCGTCAGGTGATGTACATGATTTAGAGTCTATACGAACATTTGCGGTGGCCTATTTGCGCCATGAGCAAGATTTAGATTTGCGTGCTTTTAAAATTAAGTTTGATATATTTTCGTTAGAAAGTGCGCTCTACACCACAGGTAAAGTAGATCAAACTGTAAGCCAACTCATAGCAAGCGGCAAAACCTATGAAGAAGGCGATGCGCTGTGGCTGCGTACAACCGATTTTGGCGACGATAAAGACCGCGTAATGCGTAAAAAGGAGGGTGGTTATACTTATTTTGTGCCCGATGTTGCTTACCACTTTGATAAATGGAATCGTGGCTTTGAACGCGTAATAAACGAGCAGGGCGCAGATCACCATAGCACGATTACTAGGGTTAGAGCTGGCTTGCAGGCACTTAATATGAACATTCCGCAAGGCTGGCCAGATTACGTGCTACATCAAATGGTTACGGTGATGCGTAGTGGTGAAGAAGTCAAACTTTCTAAACGCGCTGGTAGCTATATAACCTTGCGTGATTTAATTGATGAAGTTGGCTGCGATGCTACGCGCTACTTTCTTGCCGCGCGTCGTGCCGATTCGCAATTGATATTTGATATTGATTTAGCCCGCGCACAAACTAACGATAACCCTGTTTATTATATTCAATATGCGCATGCACGTATTTGCAGTGTATTAAACCAATGGGGTGGTGATGTAAGCAACTTAAAAGCGGTGAACTTAACACCTTTAAGTGAGCCAAACGAGGCAATGCTCATGCAACGCTTGAGTGAATATCCTGAAATTGTAAATGACGCAGCAACAGATTTAGCGCCGCATACGATTGCTAATTATTTAAAAGAATGTGCAAGTGATTTACATAGCTATTACAATGACACAAAATTTTTGGTTGATGATGAATCAACCAAATTAGCGCGTTTGGCGTTAATTGCGGCAACACAACAAGTCTTAAAAAATGGCTTACATTTATTGGGCGTTAGCGCGCCAGAAAAAATGTACAAATAAAGTCAAAAAGACGCATTGTAATTTAGCATTTAGGATAAAAAATGAGCAGAGACTATAAACCGACATCACAAAAAAACACCAGCCGTGGTAGCCCGTTTTTAACTGGTTTGCTAATTGGCTTGTTGCTTGGGGTTGGTTTATCAGTTGGGCTCACGATGTATTTAAAGGGCAGTGAAAGCCCGTTTTCTGAAGAAAAAATGAATAAACCAATTTCAGAGAAAATACTCGAAGAGAAAATAGCTGAAGACAGTGAAGCTGCAAAAGAAGAAAATACGGATGAAGTAAAACCAGAAAATAACTTTGATTTTTATACTATTCTGCCAGAAACCGAAAGCACTGTCACAGAAAAAGAAGTTCAAGAAAGTGCGCTAACAGTTAAAAAAGAAAATTATTTTTTACAAGTTGGCGCGTTTCAAAATGAGGCTGATGCAGATAATATGAAAGCAAAATTGGCCTTGCTGGGTTTTGAGGCTGTTGTAAAAACTGCCACCATTCCAGAAAAAGGCATTTGGCATCGTGTTCGCGTTGGTCCTTTAAATGATCTAGAAAAAATTAACAAAATACGTGGCGAGCTAACTACCAATGGCTTTAATACAGATTTAATTAAAGTGCATACTGAGACTAAGTCTGAATAGATAGTTAAGGGATGTCATCTTTTATAGGCAATTCACGTTAATAAATTAAATTTAGTAGATTTAATAAATTAAGTTATCAATAAATCAATAGGAAATAAGGAATCAAACAATGAATATCAGTATTAGAAAAGGTCTTACGGTTTTAATGCTTACATTTAGTGCATTCGCATTTGCTGAAGCGCCGGTGTTGGGCTCTGAGTTTGACGCAGTTGCACAAAACATCTCCACAGATAACCCAGCTAAAATCGAAGTCATGGAAATTTTTTGGTATGGTTGCTCGCACTGTTACCAAATGGAAGCACCACTTCATGCTTGGGTAAAAAAATTACCTAGCGATGTATATTTTAAGCGCATGCCAGGCTTGCCTAACCCAAGCTGGGCGCCTATGGCAAAAGCGTTTTATGCCATGGAGACATTAGGTGTATCTGAAAAATTACATACAAAATTGTTTGATGCGATTCATAAAACTAAAACCTTGAACCCAACGGACGAAAAAGCTGCCATCGATTGGGTGACAGCACAAAGTGGTATGGATAAAATTAAAGTTGATCAAGCTTTTAAATCATTTACCATGAACACCAGTTTGAACCGCGCTGCGCAAATATTTAAAGCTTCTGGCGCTACTGGCGTACCAAGCTTGGTGATTGATGGTAAATTTATTACTTCTGCCACTATGAATGGCGGCAATGAACAAGCCTTAAAAACGACTGATTACATTATCGAGAATGTGCGTAAGGATAAAGCGGCAAAAAAGTAAACAAAGCAGGTGAGAAAAAAGTACCTGCTAAGAAAATTGTGTTGCCAAGCAGAGTTAAGTAGGTAACATGATTCAATAATGTAAATGCCGTCCTAAATCAATAAAACCCGCTAAAACTAGCGGGTCTTTTTTTTGTGTAAGTCTTTTTGTGCGTTATACTCAAACGATGAATATTTTTATTACAGGCGCATCTAGCGGTATAGGCGAAGCACTCGCATACGAATATGCAAAACGCGCTTCTTTAAGTACGAACGAAAATAATGCCTCTGGAAGCCTCTCTTCTACTGGCTTACATGGCATCCCCTGCAATATAGGCTTGGTTGGTAGACGAATTGATATGTTGCAAAAACTTGCCCAAAACCTTCAACAACAATACCAAATTCAAACGGCGATTTATGCAGTAGATGTGCGTGATAAAACGGCACTTGCAAATGCTGCGGATGACTTTATTAACCGCTATGGCGCACCGAATATTGTGATTGCAAGTGCAGGCGTAAGCAGGGGCACTTTAACTGAATATTTCGAGGACATCGCTGCATTTCAAGCAGTGTTTGATATTAATGTGATGGGTATGGTGCATACCTTTCAACCATTTATTGAGAGCATGAAAGAAGTGAGTCAAGCAGGGCAGCCAGCCCAGCTTGTGGGCGTAGCCAGTGTTGCTGGCATTCGCGGTTTACCAGGCAGCGGGGCTTACAGTGCAAGCAAAGCGGCAGCCATTACTTACTTAGAGAGCCTGCGCGTTGAAATGCAACATTTTAATATTCATGTCTCCACCATTGCGCCAGGCTATATTCGCACGCCGATGACAGATATTAACACCTACAAAATGCCGTTTTTAATGGATACTAATGTTTTTGCGCACAAATTTGCCAATGCAGTTGCAAAGAGAAAACGCTTTACAGT
This sequence comes from Methylotenera sp., assembly GCA_027487055.1. Taxonomy (GTDB): domain Bacteria; phylum Pseudomonadota; class Gammaproteobacteria; order Burkholderiales; family Methylophilaceae; genus Methylotenera_A. The sequence goes on from JAIYEJ010000148.1 coordinate 4,200, forward strand.
AATCCCTTGGCAAATGGGTGTTGTGGCGAGAATGCTGCGTTTTATTCCACCATTTTTGTGGGATTGGGCTATGAAAAAAGCGCCTCGTAAGAAGCGCTTGGATTAGGATTGGCTTAGTTTATATTTTCAATAAAGTTTTTAATTAATCTTGCAGCCTCATTAGGCTTCGTTTGAAGTACCATATGTGAGGTTTCAATTTGTGCGAATTGTATATTAGGTTTGAGTTTTTTTATCTTATCAAAATTCGAACTAGGTACTAGATAATCATTTTCCCCTTGTAAATACAAAATCGGTAATCTGCATTTTTCTAACTCAGTCACTACATTTACTTTTATCACCTCTTTAATACGATGTGCAAAAACTTCAGGTTTTACTAATGATAATGCTCGCTTGAATTCGTCACTATAATACCTGCTGAAAAATGAACTAACTTTTACAATAATTGATGAGGCTCGAAATGGAATTGCGAAAACCAATTTTTCTGACCATTTAGGCACTAAATTTTGGGGGCAAGTTATAAAACTAGCACAAAGTATTATTCCAATTAAACCTTCTGGTTGAGTTGCAGCAACAAGTATTGATAAGGGGCCACTAAATGACTCACCTAATAACACAAAGCGTTCGTTTTTTGGCAACTCCTTAACTACTAAATGGACTAAATCCTCATAACCTAATTTTTTATCTGTTGGAAAATTAATAACAATTGGTTTTAAATTTACCGGTAACACATCAATTAGCGGTCTAAACAAAAGCCCAGTTCCATCTAGGCCTGGCAACATAACTATCCATATTGGTTGCAAAGTTCTAGTCCCTATCGGGATATTGGTTTATAGCGAATTCGTTTTGGCTTCGCACCATCCTCACCCAGTCGCTTACGTTTATCAGCTTCATATTCTTGGTAATTACCATTAAAAAATGTCCATTGTGAATCACCTTCTGCCGCTAATATATGCGTGGCAATACGGTCTAAAAACCATCTATCATGCGATATCACCAACACACAACCGGCAAACTCTAGCAAGGCATCTTCAAGCGCGCGCAGGGTTTCTACATCTAAGTCGTTTGATGGTTCATCTAGTAGCAACACATTACCACCTGAAATCAACGTTTTAGCCAAATGCAAGCGCCCACGTTCACCGCCTGAAAGTTGACCAACGATTTTTTGTTGGTCACCCCCTTTAAAGTTAAAGCGCCCGATATATGCACGGCTTGGCGTTTCGTAACGCCCAACCGTTAATATATCTGAGCCGTTAGCAATTTCTTCAAACACAGTTTTAGTATTAGCTAAATCATCACGGCTTTGGTCAACGTAAGCAAGCTTAACGGTCTGGCCAATGCTCACTTCGCCACTGTCAGGTTTTTCTAGGCCCATCATCATTTTAAATAGGGTTGATTTACCTGCGCCGTTGGGGCCGATAATGCCAACAATCGCACCTGCTGGCACACTAAAACTTAAATTATCCATCAGTAATCTATCTTTAAAGGCTTTATTTACGCCTTTAAATTCAATCACTTGGTCGCCTAAGCGTTCACCTGCAGGAATAAAAATCTCTTGAGTTTCGTTTCGTTTTTGATATTCAGCACTCGCTAATTCTTCATACCGTGCAATACGCGATTTGCTTTTGGCTTGGCGCGCTTTGGGGTTTTGACGCACCCATTCTAGCTCTGTATTTAATGCCTTACGTCTTGCTGATTCTTGTGATTCTTCTTGTTTTAAGCGCTCTTGTTTTTGGTCTAACCAACTCGAGTAATTGCCTTTCCACGGAATGCCGTGTCCACGGTCTAGCTCTAATATCCATTCGGCAGCGTTATCTAAAAAGTATCTATCATGCGTCACAGCAACCACGGTACCAGAGAAACGCACTAAAAATTGCTCTAGCCACTCGACAGATTCTGCATCCAAATGGTTTGTGGGCTCATCTAACAAAAGCATATCTGGTTTTGAAAGTAACAGTTTACACAACGCCACACGACGCTTTTCGCCGCCAGAAAGCGGGCCGATTTTAGCATCCCAAGGCGGTAAACGCAGCGCATCCGCGGCGATTTCTAACTGTGTATTGGTATCGCTACCGCTGGCGGCAATAATGTTTTCCCACTTGGCTTGTTCTTCTGCCAGTTTGTCAAAGTCGGCATCTGGCTCAGCATAAGCTGCATAGACTTTCTCTAGCTCTGCTTGCGCTTGCATTACCTCGCCCATGCCACTTTCTACTTCTTCACGCACAGTATTTTCTGAATTTAATTGTGGTTCTTGCGCCAAATAACCAATGCTCATGTTGGGTTGCCATTGCACTTCGCCTTCAAATTCCTTATCGGCACCCGCCATAATGCGTAATACGGTGGATTTGCCCGAGCCGTTTAAGCCAAGCAAACCAATTTTCGCCCCTGGGAAAAAAGAGAGAGAAATATCTTTAATAATCTGCTTTTTAGGGGGAACGATTTTGCTCACGCGGAGCATAGACATTACATATTGAGCCATAATCTTGCTTTATAAAATTTATGAAAATGAAAGCTTAACAGAAACTAGGCTTGATTGTTTAAGCGGTGCTTGTTAAGTCGGTATAATATGGCAACTTTAAATGGCAACAAATCATGACATTTACTTTTGGAACGCGCGATGGCGCTTAAATCTACCATCTACAAAATTGACCTGCATATTACTGATATGGATAGGCAATATTACGCGCAGCATAGCTTAACGCTTGCAAAACATCCTTCGGAGACCGATGAACGTCTCATGGTGCGCCTGATTGGCTTTGCACTTTATGCAAGTGACACGCTGACATTTGGCAAAGGCTTAAGTGACGAGGATGAACCAGACTTATGGCAAAAAGATTTAACAGGTGCCATTCAACTTTGGATGGATGTTGGTCTGCCAACTGAAAAAAATATCCGAAAAGCTTCTGGTCGCTCGAGTCAGGTAGTTATTATACTTTATGGTGGACGTATTGCCGACATGTGGTGGGAACAAAATAGTAAAGGTTTGCTAAAACTAAATAACTTAATCGTCGTTAATCTGCCTGAAACCGCAAGTTTAGCAAGCCTTACAGAACGAACTATGAACATTAGCTGCGCAATACAAGACGGCCAACTTTTATTGAGCCACGACGCAGGTAGTGTTGATATTTCACCAGTTTATTTAAAAACTATTGGCTAAAATACTTTATTAACTAGCTGTATTTTCTTTTTATAAACCTAGAGTTTCCACCCAAGCAAGTGCCGCGATATGTGCCTCGTTTACTTTTGTAGCATCCATTTGTAGATGTTCTGC
>JAIYEJ010000114.1 GCA_027487055.1 Methylotenera sp.
AATAAATACAAAAGCTGGTATTAAAAATGCATCTGTATTTCTCGTCAAGTACTAATTTTAGTCACGAGAGGGATATAGATATGGAAAATAATACTAATAACGATAACTGGGAACAGGTTTTTAAGGTTATCCAAAATTCTTTTACAGTACAGAAGCACGTAGATTTTTTTAAGTGGTTGCAAGGTAGTGTGAGTCAAGTGTTGCCACATGATGTTTTGGTTGCAGCTTGGGGTGATTTTGCTTCAGGCGATTTGAGCTTTGACGTTTCATCAAACATTGAGGATATTCGCACACAAAAACTCATGGATGCGCCAGGCGTGTTTTCATATTTAATGACTAACCTACATCAGCGTTGGATTGACAATGGTGAACGTTGGTATCGCATCAATTTTTTTGATGATGCAGGAATCAATGCTCAGTCGCCAACTGCATTTACACGAAAACTCGTTGGTATGAACTCTTTGCTAGTTTACGGCGTTAGAGACACACGTGGTAAAAATGACTGTATTTATGTTTTCTTTGATAAAGGACGCGAATTTCAAGTCCAGCACTCGATCTTGGGGCTTTTAATGCCTCATGTAGATGCGGCTTTGCGTCGTGTAGAAAGAGTAGAATTAACTGTTAATGTTGATGATGAGTTAACAGGCGAATTAAATCTTGGTGGGTTAAGCGATCGTGAGAATGAAATTTTACATTGGGTTAAAAGTGGAAAGACCAATTTTGAAATTGGAATGATTCTATCAATTAGCCCTAATACTGTTAAAAATCACCTTAAAAGAATTTTCCAAAAGCTTGACGTGACTTGTAGGGCTCAAGCTGTAGCAAGATATATTCCATATAAACCTACAGAACTTCAATAGATATTTTTACAATAATTATTGGTAATAAAAAAGCCAAAAATAATTATTTAAGTTATTGAATTATAATAACTAATTAATAAACTCAATATAGCGTTTTAGTGATAGCCCATATGGGCTATTGTTAAAACAGTAGCTATCAATAGAATGTGTATGGTTGACTTATCAACATATTGGAAGGTTATTCGAATGTTAAAGCGGTTTTTAATGGCATTGTTTATTTCAATTTTTTCTTTAACACCAGTTTTAGCTTTGGAAGAAACTTCTAAGGAAAACTTTAAAACTAGTGCTGTATTTCTTGCTCTTAATCAAGTTGATAGTAATCACAGTCTCAAGTCATCTGATGGCATTAACAATAGTGAAATTCTTGATGATTTAACCTCAGTAAAGAATCAAAATGCGGTTGTTAAACCACAGACAGACAATAGTGAACATTCAGGTTGGTTACTTGCCTTCGCGCTATTTGGTTTTGTCATGCTGTCAAATAGAAGAGGCGTATAATGCCTTTGTTGTGCTAATTTATTAAGCTTGTTTTGTACTGTCTCCCATTATGGGATTAATATCTAGGCATAAAACGCCTTACATTAATCAATAATTATCATATTTCATCTAGATAATTATCATATTTCAACTTAGCAGGTTATATTCTAACCTTGTGTTAGATGTTCTGTATGTTAATATTATCGTTATATATTATACAAGGAAATTTTTTATGAAATTTAAAGCGTTTATGTTGTTCTTATTGAGTCAGTTGTTTTTTCTTTCAATTGCAAACGCTAATGCAGATGCTAATCAAAGTTATAAATTACGCCAAGGTGATTTAATTCAAGTCTCAGTTTGGGGTGAGGATAAAATGCAGAAAGAAAGCCTAGTTCTTCCAGATGGCAATATCACCTATCCACTTGCTGGTAGAGTAGAGGTGGCGGGATTAACATCAACGGAAGTAGAGAAGCGCATTGCAGAAAAATTGAAAGCTTATCTTCCTGACCCTCAGGTGTCAGTTGTAATTGTGAGTATTACAGGTAACATCGCTCACGTGATGGGTAAAGTACTTAAGCCTGGACAAGTCCTAATGCGAGGCCCAATGACGGTTTTAGATGCTTTAAGTATTGCGGGAGGATTGGATAAATTTGCCGACCGAAGCGGAATTAAGGTGTTGCGTAAAACACCGCAAGGACAAAAAGCAATTCCAGTTTATTACGATCAACTTATACGTGGTCAAAATTTAGAGAGCAACATTACTTTAAATCCAGGAGACACTATCTTAGTTCCTTAGGCTAATATACAACATTGTTAAATTGAAAGAATCCTAATTGATTGAATTTTATATTTATTCTTTATGTGTTGAAGTATAATTGCCCTATTCTAAAATTATAATTTAGTGGGGCAAATATGGCGGTAAAGTTTAATTTCACAATCATTCTTTATAAGATTTTATCAAGAGTAAGGTTGCTGAAAAAGCTGGGTCGAGTGATTGTAAAAACACTATTTTTTTTACAATCACTTTTATTTGCTACCATGGCAATTAGCGGTGAGACAGCTAGTAATTCTGCAATACAAGTAGATGAAGAAAGTGTAAGCGGAAACTTATCTATAATCAGGTTGAGTACTGATCAGTTGCCGAATGAATTTGGTATTTTAAATAATACTGGGATTATAGGAGAGACTAATTTTGCTAAAGACTTAGAGTCTTCAAATCAAAATGATTCATTCGCACCTGCTGGCTTTACAAATAAAATAACTTTTACCTCAAGCGTCGATTATGACACTAATCCAGCGTTGGATAACTCAAGAAAAAAATCTGTATGGATTTATACATTTATTCCCCAAGCCCTTCTAGAGTATACCAACGAAATCAATAGATTTTATTTAGATGCTGCTTTAGTTGTTCAAAGACCATCAAACGAAGAAATCTTGCCAGATCGTAATGATCCGAGGCTTACTTTAGGGTGGGCTAGGACGTATGAGGCTGGAAGTTATGGACTTTATGCAAGTTATTTACAGTTTTTATCTCGCGCGCAAGAAATACGAACAACTGGTGTATTTAACAATAATGCAAATAGTGACAGTACGCAGAAGACTAGGGTTTTGGGTGCAAATTGGGAGCATAAGTTTGCACAAAAGTGGAATTTGCTGACAAATGCTGACTATACGCAAGAATCCTTTAGTGGCGGCGTAAACCTAATAGGGTCTAAAACCTTAGGTGTAAAGTCTAAACTTAATTATGAGTATACAGAAAGACTCGATACTTACACCCAAATTGGTTATGTAAAAATTCAACCAGATAACCCATTTGAAGATGCAGATTTAGTTCGATTTGCATTGGGTGCTGACTATTTGATCAGTAGTTCGCTTAAAGCATCTCTTAGAGCTGGCCAGTACAATATATCTGGGGCTCAATCCGAGTCGAGCTGGGAGGCTGGACTAAGGCTTGCATATGAAGCAGACCGTATTGGATACTATTCAGAATTAAATAGAGAAGTTAATAGCGCAGGTGGCTTGGGTGGGTTTCAAAAGACAGATACTTTCAGGTTAGGTTTTTTGTACAATATTTCAGAAAAAGATAATGTTGGCGCTAACTATTCATTCGCTAAATTTAAGGAAGACGTAGAACTTGGTTTGCCTAAGCAAGACTTTCAACAGGTTGATTTGGCATATAATCGATTGCTGACTGCTAAATGGAACGCGAGAGCTAACATAATATACAGGGAACTTAATGCAGATAGTCGAAATCAAGGATTAATTGTAGGTGTTTCTTTGGTTTATGATGGGCTAAGTTTTTAATAAGAAATGGGATATATAGGCTAATGAGTTTTGATAGAGTGTTAACAATAAATGACTACATTAATATAGTAAAACGTAAATCCCATTATGTAATAGGTTTTTTCTTTATCTTTTTTCCAATAGTGTTAGCTTACGCAATATTGAAATCGCCTACATATCAGTCAACAGCTACAATATTAATAGAATCTCAGCACATTAAATCGGGCGATGAAAAAGAAAAGTTTGCAACTGAGAGATTTGCTAAACTTAATCAAGTGGTGCTTAGCAAAGAAAATGTTTTAAAAATAGCAAAAAAATATAAGCTGTATGGACAAGATAAAAAAAACAGTCTTTCTTCTGAGCGGTTATATTTTATAACTAGAAATAACATCATAATAGAAAAACTTAAAGCTGAAGCAGAGGGTTGGGAAAGTTCTGCGACTTTTGCATTTAATATTTCATTTCAACATTACGATGCTCAGGATACTTTAAATATTACGAATGATTTGGTTGATTTGTTTCTACTTGAAAATGATAAGTTTACAAAAGGTCAAGTAATTGAAACGGAACAGTTTTTTAGTAAAGAAGAAGAAAAAAGAAGACTTGAGTTAGAAAGTGTAGAAAATCAACTATCTATATTTAAACGTAAGAATAGCGACTCACTTCCTGAAAATAAACAAATCTATATTGTTAGCTTGGAAAGATTGGAAAAAGATTTAAGAGCTAATCAACTTGAATATCGCGCTACAAAAGCCGAGCTACGATCTTTGGACGTTAGCTTAGAGACTGCAAAGGCTGGTAATGCTGCAATTGGTGGTCAAGAAAGAGCTATGGGGACCTCGGATTTAGATGGATTGAGGGCAGAACTGGCTAAGCAAAAAAGTATTTATAATGATAATCACCCATCTGTACGCGCTCTTCAGCGAAGAATTGATGCGATAGTAAATTCTTCTGATAATTCAGTAAAGGCTAATAGTGTTTCGCCTGTGCAATCTATTATGGTAGCAAAAGTACAGGCACAGATAGAAACTGCGAATGATAGACTAGCATCATTGAAAGCAGAAGAAGCAAATATCCGTGCGAAAATTTCCCAAGCAGAGAATAGCTTGATGCGCAGCGCTCAAACTGAGGGTGAGATAGGATCATTGATACGTGAGTACGAAAATGCTAAAGCTGCTTACAACGATATAAAAGCGAAGTTTGAAAGTGCTAAAATTGCTAAAAACATAGAAATCGAAAATAAAGGTGAGCGCTTTGTATTAATTGAGGCGCCATTGCTGCCAGAATCACCAATAAAACCAAACCGAAAGCTGATTATAATTGGCGGTTTTGTGGCTTCAATTTTGGCTTCTGTTGCATTGGTTATACTCATGGATTTAATGAGTAAAGGTGTGAGGGGGGTTGATGCAATCGCAAGTGTTATGGGAATTCAGCCAATTGCAGCAATCCCATATATTAAAAGCGATGTTGAAGAAAAACGAAAAATATATATGATGTATTATGTTGTTTTTGGTGTTGTTAGTATGGTTTTAATTGCTCTACTCGTCATACATTTCTTTGTTATGCCACTAGACATATTGATGTCTAAGATTGTAGCTAGATTTTAGTGAAAGTGCCTTATGGAAAAAATTAAAGAGGCCTTAAAAAAAGCCAAGTCTCAAAACAATGCTATTCAAAACAGAGTTGTTCAAGTTAAGAGTAAAGCCGCTGTCAGTGGTTTGATGAAAAATGATAACTTAGAGAATTCAATTGTTTATGCCCAATCTAAAGTAATTAAGTTGGATTCAGCGACACTAGAAGATAATCGCATTATTGCGCTGAACAAGTCTAATCCTGCAAGCTGGGCATTCGATTCACTGCGCACACAAGTATTGCAAAAAATGGAAGAGAATAATTGGAAGACTATAGCAATTGTTTCCCCTACGCCTGAAGCCGGAAAAAGTGTGGTTTCAATAAATTTAGCGATTAGCATTTCTCAGAAACCAAATAAAACTGTAATGCTTGTCGACTTTGATCTTCGCAAGCCTAGGGTTGCGAAATACTTGGGAATTAAATCTCAAAAATCTATCAATGATTTTCTTTCAGGCGATGCCGAGCTGAAAGACGTTATTGTTAATCCAGGTATTCCAAAATTAACAATTTTACCTACAAATAAACCTGTTGCCCAATCGGCAGAAATACTTTCCTCTGGTAAAATTCAAGAGCTAGTATCCGAACTTAAAAATAGATATAGCTCAAGAATCATTATTTTTGATTTGCCGCCACTTTTGAATGTTGATGATGCAATGGTTTTATTACCGCAAGTTGATTGTGTTTTGATTGTAGTCGGTGATGGACAGCATTCTGAATCAGAGATTCTAGAGTCTATGCGCCTACTCTCTAGGTCAAATATATTAGGTGTCGTTGTTAATCGTGCTGAGGTTGAGGAAAGATCATATTATTAGATTCTAAATTTTTTATTTTTAATTTCTTTATAAGTTTATATGACAGTTTTTGAGTTAACAATTCATAAATCAAGTTTAAGATTGGATTAACGTTTTTTTTTGTTTAATTCTATAAGTGTTTAAATTATTCGTCTTTCATCATCCTCTATCGGTCGGCATCATAATCCTAGAGTCTCTTAATGGTTTTAATCTCCGTAATTTAGAGTCTGTATTTTTTATCGCATATTATTTCAATAGCCTAAAATACTTTGCCAATAATTTATTGTAATTATGAATCAATAGCTTAGTGAATATTTATAATAATTTTGTGAAATTTTTTACTACAATTAATTAAGGGTAACAGCTGATAATTAATACTTCTCAATTGAATATTGACTTTATATTTTCATACGCAAACAAGATAATAAGTTTTAAATTTATCAGTAATACTTTGTTAAAAATATAACCATGACATATAACGCAAATTTTTTAGTCTGAATGGACTATAGCTTAACTACAGGTAATAGTAATAATAGTATATTGGTAATAAATATTTGTACTGTTTGGCTAAGTTCAGTTTTGAAATTCTGTATTTTAACAATAGCATCAATATTGATTGAATGCTTATGCTATATGGTTATTAAGTAATATCCCTTTAGATTTTTTCACACAATTTGATTGACGTTGCTACCGCAGACTTTCTAAAATGATTCTCAGGTTAAAATTAGTATTCAGCAATAGGAGTAAACATGTTTAAAATGGTTAAAGACTCACGTACTATAGTATTCACAATTTCCACATTGACAATAGTTCTAGCTAGCAATGATGCAAATGCAGACATGTATAAATGGCGCGATGCAAGAGGAGTTGTTCAATATTCAAATGCGGTCCCAGCAAATGTGACTGAGTATTCAAAAGCGACACAGGATGAAGTTGTTAATTCGTTTCAAAAAAGAGATGTGTGTGGTGGAAGTTCAGTCGCAAAGAAGATAAATAACGATCCTGCTATCAGTAAGTCTAAGCCAACCGATTTGTTAATTTTCAAGAATTTATCAATAAATAACTTTAGTATTATTGGAACTGCAGAAGCAGCAGTTTTTGATACAAATATTTTCGGTGGTTCATCAGGTAGGCAGTCCTTTAGTACATTTTTAAACATTAGTCCTAGAGGTTTATTTAATTTTTTGGGACTATCATCAGCTCCTAGACCGGCACCGGCACCGGCACCGACACCAACACCAACACCAACACCGACACCGACACCGACACCGACACCAGTTCCTAGACCAGCACCAGCACCAGCACCAGCACCAGCTCCTAGACCAGCGCCGGTACCAGCACCAGCTCCTAGACCGGCACCGGCACCGGTACCAGCACCAGCACCAGCACCTGCACCTGCACCATCTCCAGCAGCATTTCCGAGCGGTGCAAATATCATCCAGCAAGGCTTAATGCCTGCTATTGATATTACTAAAAACATAACTCCTTCAAGCGGTTATTCAACCCTGCGTATTCAACCAACTAATGAACAGGCCGCTGGCAGTGATGTTGGCGCCTTTAGGATTCAATGCACAGTTAGTCATATGAATAATGATGACCCGATGGTGTTCCCTAATCAGCAAAATGCTACACACCATCATACTTATTATGGCAATACATCGGTCAACTTTAGAAGCAATTTGAACGCATTATCAAGCACAGGTAATAGCACTTGTCATGGCGGTATCATGAATCGCAGTGCATATTGGCATCCAACTATGATTGATATTCGAACAAACGCACCTGTTTTGCCAAATGGCAATACAGCAATGTTCTACTATAAAACAGGATATGGCGGCGTTGCACCTCGTTTTATTCAGCCACCTCCAAAGGGTTTAAGAATCTTAACTGGAAACCCACGCGCAACAAATGCTAATGAAGTACAAAACATTCGCTATGCTTGCGTAAATACATCAACTGGAAATGCTTCACCAAGGACAAGCTATATTCCTAATTGTGCTGTTGGGCAAGATATGTTGTTCGAGATTTCGTTTCCTCAATGTTGGGATGGTAAAAATCTTGATAGCCCAAATCACAAAGATCATATGGCAAATCCTACGGGTGGAACAGTTAATGGATGCCCGGCAACACATCCTGTGCCTATTCCTCACATTACGTTGAATATGAATTTTAGAGTTACAACAACTAATCAAGCATCTAATTGGCGGTTATCAAGTGATAACTATGCGTTTAATCGCAGTAATGCTGGCTATTCAGGTCATGCAGATTGGGTGAATGGATGGGATGAAACTGCCTTTGTTAACATCGTGCGTAATTGCTTAAATCCTAGCAGAGATGGTAAAGCGCATTTATTGTGTGATGGTAGAATGTTCTACTAATTTATACATTAAAAAGTATTTATATCTAAATGCATTAGTCATAATTATCTGGCTAATGCATTTTGTCCAATTATGGTTTTGATTTGTTTGATTTTAAAATTGATGTGTAGAAATCTAAGCTTTGTTCTGCAACAACTTTTGGTGAAAATCTTTTTAAACAATCCTCAATTGCATTTTTTGATATTAACTTCATTTTTTCTGGGCTATTAATAAGATCCATAACTTTAATGGCTATATCTTCAGTTGATTCTACATTAGCAAGTAACCCATTATATCCGTCAATTACGATCTCTTTTATTCCGCCAACAGAAGTCGCTACCGTTGGACACCCATAAGATAGCGCCTCCAAGAGGGAGAGGGGAAAGTTTTCATATCTCGAGCAAATCATTGTTACTAATGAGGTTTTTCTCAACTCTGAAATTTTTTCTTGATCGCAGTGACCTAAGAATTTGATTCGTTTTTTTACATGATCTTCTGGAATGAATTGGTTTAAATATTCATTGAATTGTAAATACTTGCCATCGATGCTTAACCCTCTATCTGGACCAACAAATAATAATTCTATGCCATCGATTTTTTGAGCAATGAGTCTAAATGCATCTATAGCCAAATCACCGCCCTTGTGTAAGTCAAATCTTGCAACCACCAAAATAAATGGCTTTCTTGTAGTATCAAATTGCCATTGTTTATTTTTTGTCACTTCTAGCACGGGATTAGGAATAACCTTTGCATTTGGTAAAGAGATTCCATAGAACTTCCTAACTCTATCCAGAACATCAAGGCAAGGTGCTGTCACACCATCAGCGCTTTTAATTGCTTCACCTTCGTAAAATACTCTCAAATTGTAATCTGGCATTGAATCCATTTCCATGATTGGCCCATGAATAAACCAAGGCCCATGGATTCTTACCACAATAGGGGTATTGGTTTTATTTGTCAGATAATGAGGTGTTCCAAATGACTCTTCAATTTCAATAATATCAAGAGGTATGTCTAACTTGTTAAGTCCATGACTAATTATCTCACCATAAAGGTTCAAACGTCTTTTATATACAATTGGCGTATTATCGAATTTTGTATACTTTGAAAATTTATTAAAAACTTTATCTATTATTTTGTCGAAAGAAGTTTGATGCTTAGTTTGATTATCTAAAAGCACCAAGTTTTTATGCGGAGCTTCATTGATTATATTGTCTGTTAATATAACAGCATCTATTTTATCTTCTTGTTTATAAGTGATATTTTGGATGTATGTAACAATTCCGTTTGGGAAGCTTTTGGGAGGCCAGCCAGGCGAGATGTAACCTACTCTTAGGATGTATTTTTTAGCCATGTTTGAGATATGTTTTCTTTAATCTTTTGAAGTCTTTGTTTTTTTAGATGTTCGCATTGCCCCATTAATGCACCTGCAAGTAGCCAATTCATTGTACCCATGCTTGTATTTGGGACAGAATCAATGATGCATATTGCTAACATAAGCGATAAAAGCGAAAAGTAGACTTTATCGGTAGGGCTCTCAATGTCTTTTATGTATTTTGTTGCAGAGTACAAAGGGGTTAATAACAATAAATAGTAAAAAAGGAACCCAATCGTGCCATAGATACCCATTTGTAGAATCCACATCCCATCAGTAATAGTGATATCTTTGCCGAATTCATCAAATAGACGGTTTCTGCCATAGCCAGACCAACCAAAAATAGGCTTTTCTAAAGCATGCGTTAGTAACTGCTCTTCATTAATGTAACGGGTTTTCATAGAATCAGCTCTCTCAACATTATATTCAGAGATGGTTTGAATGATTTCTTTATCTGGAAATACACCTACAATTTTACTGACAGGATAAAGCATAACAAGAGATGCAAAAACTAAAGCCAATTTAACTTGTTTTTTTGGTGAAAGTAAATAAATAAATACTGCTCCTAGCATTACATTGAAAAGTGCCGCCCATGTTTTAGATAGAATTAGTACGAATATTAAAAATAATACTGCCGTTATTGCAGGGAATTTTAATATCTTATTTTTACTTTTATGTAATGCCATAGCCGCCAATGCTGCTATTGATACCCAAAATGCTAATGGTAGCCCATGCCCTACCAATACAGATGCTCTAAAACCAGAACCGCGTATACTTTGAATAAAGTCAGAAGCATAATAACCATATGCGATATTGTGTAATTGTGGACTCATCCTGATTTCATAGAGCATAGGGATAGAATAAAACAGTGCAAATATTACAAGAATCTTTAAAATATTTTCATTGTCTTTAATGTCTGTAAAAAAATGGCGACCTAAAAAAAACGGAACAAACCACAGCAATGCCCTTATTAGTTCTGAGAGTGCATCGTATGGTGTTAAGCCCGGAAGAAATTTTCCACCAATAATCACTGGGTCGCCATTAAAAAAAACGGAGAAAACAATAGCTATTAAGTAAACTAAAAAAACATTGAGTATTGAGCCAGGTTGGAAAAGCTTGAATTTCTTGCGTAATAGAAACAAACAAATTAGTAATGAGATTGAAGAAATAGAGACTTTATCTAAGGGCGGCAGTAATGGAGGATCTATTTCAAAACCAGCAGGTAGCAACAAAAAAGCTGAAGTAATTGAGATAAAGATACCTACGTTAACTGGATATCGTCTGAGTATTATGAATACAATTAGAGGCCATGAAAAGAGAGCAATGTAGGCTAAGGCGTTTGGC
>JAIYEJ010000130.1 GCA_027487055.1 Methylotenera sp.
AGCCTATCGCATCAAAGATCAAAAAAGCTTGTCTGAAATAGTGGATGCAATAATAAGCTTAGGTACTAATATTACTTCTCAAGACATTATACAACAATTCGACGATATTTAAAATGGAGGAAAAAATCAACAAAGCGTCATTGTGTTTTGCACTTTCAAATATGGTAATGTGAACTTTTATGGAAATCAAACCAAAAGCTATTGGCAGACCTTTTTAAGTGCAAAATACAATGATGATTCGTTGCCCTGAAGACTCTAGTTTAAACCGGTGCAATTTTGAGGGAAGAGGTCGAATTGATTCAAAAATGTAATCTATTAACTAAATCTCTGTTCGAGATTCTGGGGGCATTAAAGTAATTTGTTTTTCAGCGTGTTGATTACTGTTATTCGTAGAATAATATATCTACAAATTTCCTATGTTTGTAGATCTTCTACTTAGAAAAAAGTGAAAAACATAATTCGGCATATTGCAACTCTTCAAACTGGCCTGTTCGCAAAGCCCTTGGCAATGGGTGAGGTAGTGTATTTGCAATCGAAGCATTTTGATGACCAAGGGAATCTTTTATCATCACTTCATACGGATCTGCTTATTGAAGATATCTCTCAAAAACACCTTTTGCTACCTGGCGATGTTCTTTTTGCGGCAAAGGGAACAAAAAATTTTGCAGCAGTATACGAAAAACATAATCCGCCGGCAGTGGCCTCCACTTCTTTTTTTGTAATACGCTTACATAGTTCCGAGGTGCTACCGGAATATTTATCTTGGTTTTTAAATAATTCAAATACTCAGATTGCTATTAAAGCACAAGCCATGGGAACGTCAATTCCTTCTATTTCTAAAAGTGTACTCGAGCAACTTGAAATTCCGATTCCTTCAATCGAGAAACAAAAATCTGTGGTTTCAATTTCTAAATTGCTATTACAGGAAAAAGCAATTCAAGTGAAATTGGAAACTCTGAGGGACAAAAAAATTCAACATCAAATCATTAACGCAATAACTCAATAATCATGACTAAAATAACTCAAAAAGACATCAACGATGCAGTATGGAAAGCCTGCGACACGTTTCGTGGAAGCATTGATCCCAGTGTATATAAAGATTATGTACTCACTATGCTGTTTTTGAAATACCTCAGTGATGTGCATGATGATAAATTGGAAGACTATCTTAAAAAATACAATGGGGATGCTGATCGTGCAAAACGAGCCATGCAGCATGAGCGCTTTGTTGTGCCCGAGCACAGTCATTTTAAGTTTTTATATGATCACAGAAACGAAGCCAATGTTGGGGAGTTAATCAATATTGCGCTGACTGATTTGGAAGAAGCCAATCGTGATAAACTATACAGCGAAGATGGTGCTGGAATATTCCAGAACATCGATTTTAATAATAGTAAGTTGGGTGAACCAAAGGATAAAAACCAACGATTGAAAACCTTACTCATTGATTTTAATTCTGAAAAATTGGATTTGCGTCCTTCGCATGTTGGTGGTGCGGATATTATTGGTGGTGCTTACGAATTCTTGATTGCAAACTTTGCCAGTGATGCCGGTAAAAAAGCGGGAGAATTTTACACGCCAAATGAAGTATCTACTTTATTGGCAAAGTTGACGCAAAGCAAACCAGGTTCGCGTATTTGTGATCCCACTTGTGGTTCTGGTTCATTACTTATCAAAGCCGGAACAGAAGTTGGCTCAGATAATTTTTCTTTATACGGTCAGGAAGCCAATGGAAGTACCTGGGCATTGGCGGTGATGAATATGTTCCTGCATGGATTTGACAATGCCACTATCCGTTGGGGTGATACCATTCGCAATCCTAAATTAAAAGAAGGCGATGCGCTGATGAAGTTTGATACTGTGGTTGCCAATCCGCCATTCTCATTGGATAAATGGGGAAAGGTGGAAGATAAAGATGGCGATAAGACTACGGTGAGTTACGATCCGGAGAGTGATAAGTACAATCGTTTTTGGAGAGGTGTTCCGCCAAAGAGCAAAGGTGATTGGGCATTTATCAGTCACATGATTGAGACATTAAACGAGCATGGAAAAGCAGGTGTGGTAGTACCTCACGGTGTGTTGTTCCGTGGAAGCAGTGAAGGGAAAATTAGGCAAAAAACCATTGAAGAGAATTTGTTGGAAGCGGTAATTGGTTTGCCTGCAAATCTATTTTTTGGAACAGGTATTCCGGCGGCTATTATGGTATTTAACAAAGCAAAAGCCAGTGAACATGTATTGTTCATCGATGCCAGCCAGCATTTTGAAAGTGCAAAGAATCAAAACAAACTAGGCAATAGTGATATTGAGCATATTGTATCTACCTACAGAGAATTTGCAAAGGGGAAGATGAAGCCGGGGGTTGTTGAAGAGAAATACAGCTATGTAGCAACATTCAAAGAGATTGAGGAAAATGATTTTAATTTAAATATTCCTCGCTATGTGGATACTTTTGAAGAAGAAGCGGAGGTGGATATTGCTGCAGTACAAAATGAAATAGAGGGTCTAGAAAAAGAATTGAGCAAGGTGCAGCTTGAAATTAATCAGTACTTAACTCAATTAGCGAAATAATGGCAGCAACAATAATCACTAAGCAGTTTCATAATACTGAAATTCCAAGTGACTGGGAAAAGACTGCACTATGCAAATTAGCAAATATTGTTACTGGTAAAGTTGATGTTAATTCTGGAGATGAAAATGGTATGTATCCATTTTTTACATGTGCAAAAGAGATGACCTATTCAAATAATTACTCTTTTGATGATGAAGCAATATTAATATCTGGAAATGGAGCTGGGGTAGGGTATTGTCATTATTACATAGGGAAATTTGAAGCTTATCAAAGAACTTATGTTTTAAGAGGATTTGAAAAAATCGAAGTTGAATTTTTACTTCATTATTTGCTTTTTGACCTAAAGAAAAAAATTCTCCTTGGCAAACAAGATGCTGCTATGCCATATATTAAAATTGGATTTCTTGAAAATTTTTTAATTCCACTACCCCCACTCCCTGAGCAAAAAGTCATTGCTCAAGTTCTCAGCACAGCAGATATCGCTATTCAAACAACTGTAAAACTAATTGCCCAAAAAGAACTGCGCAAAAAATGGTTGATGCAACAGTTGCTTACTGGGAAGAAAAGATTGAAAGGATATAATGGGGAGTGGAAAAAAATTGGAGCAGGAGAAGTATTTAAAAGCATTACGAAAAAGGG
>JAIYEJ010000296.1 GCA_027487055.1 Methylotenera sp.
TTTAAGAATTTGTTTTTTAATAACAACACAAAAAACATAAAAAACGCACCAGAAGCCGATGCCATCATGGCTCCCATTACGTTCCATTTCAACAGCACTACAAATAATGTTGTCCCAACAAAAACAATAACCGACGGTATCCAATTAATTTTGTTGAATGTATGAATGTCGTTCTTACCTAAAAACACACCCGAGTTATAAGTAATAAACAAACTAAATGGAATAGGCAATAATGCTAATAGTACCAAAGTCAAATCAGATCCAGAATTACTAAAATAGTACATTAATATAAAACAAACCACCAAAGAAAAGACTGTTGTTATCAACCATATTTGGGTTATAGCAGTTTTGATTTGGGACTCTGTAAATATCTGCTTACCCAAAAAATATGCTGTTGACTGTCTAATACCCAAAGAACCTATCGTCATGAATAAAGACGGATAAACCGTAATACCTGCAATTATTCCATTTCCTTCGGGTCCAATGTATCTTGCTGTTATTATGGAAACCATGATTCCGAAGAAGACAAGTACCCCCTGCGAAAGACCCACACGTAAAACATCTTTAATAAATGAAGATTTTATCATTTTCGGGGATATACTATTTTACAAGGAATTCCAACCGCGACAGCATTTTCGGGTATGTCTATGTTGACTAGTGTATTTGCACCAATTGTCGCGTTTTGTCCAATTCTAACACCACCAATGACTTTCGCCCCTGAATATATTTTGACTCCAGATTCTATAACCGGGTATTTCATTTCCCCGTTCTTTTTACCATGACTACCAAGAGTTACTTGCTGAAAAATCATAACATTATCTTTTATTACTACTCCATTTCCAATAACAATTCCAATAGGATGAGGTAGACTTAAATTCTTTCCGATTACAGCATTATTTGAAATATCACAATTCCTTTTTGTAATCAATTTCGTTTTATAATAATTTGCGAACTGTCTTAATAAAAAATATCTACTTTTTGAAAAATACTTTCCCAACCTGTGGTTAAGTAAAACTCTAAATCCGTTATCGTAAAAATAACTTATTAAAAAAGAACGCAAATTGACTTTCCCAATAGGAATATCGTTTTTGATATCTAACAATAAAAATTTGAACGAACCCACTGTTATATGTTTACACCCAATTGATTTAATTTTTCATGCAGATTTTCATAGCCTCTGTGTATCTGCCAAGAATTTTCAATAATTGTCTCACCTTCTGCTGTTAAACCCGCTAGTAACAAAGCAATTCCCGCTCTTAAATCTAAAGCATTAACAATTGCTCCTTCCAAGGGAATACCGCCATTTATTAATAGCATATCACCTTGAACATGAAACTTCATACCCATTTTTCCAAGTTCCTCAGCATATCCATAACGACCAGGAAAGCGCAAATCTACAACCTTTGATTCCCCTTTTGACATAGATCCATAAACAGCAAATAGTGGTTGCATGTCAGAATTTATTCCAGGATAAGGTCCTGTGCTTATTTCAACGGGGTAAGCTTGACCCCCTCTTACAATTATACTATTTTCAGCCTTATAAAATTTCATTCCACTTTCTCGTAAATAAACTAACGGTACTTCAAGATGTTGGTAAGGAAAGTTCAATATTTCCACTTCACCGTTAGTAATAACAGAACCAATCGCCCAAGTCAATGCCTCCATATTGTCCGGAATAACAGCATGTTTGACACTTGAAAGCACTTCAACCCCTTCAATTTCAATAGACCTTTGACCGAAAACTTTAATCTTTGCACCCATCTTTGTGAGCATATCAATTAAATCCATTATCTCCGGTCTAATGTGTGGATTAAACAACCTCGTCCTTCCAATGGCTAGGGAAGCCGCAATTATCGTATTTTCTGTAGCACCAGTTGATCTCAAGGGAAGAATAATATCTCCTCCTATTAACTTTCCAGTTTTTGATTTTGCGCATAAATAATCTCCTTCCTCCCAGACCTCAACGCCTAAACTTTCCAGCAACATAACGTGTAAATCGTATTTGCGCTCCCCCAGTTTGCATCCTCCCGGTAATGGAACACGACCTTCACCATATCTTGAAACAAGTGCGCCTAATATTAGAAGAGTATTTCTGATTGACCGATCTTCCCATATTAATTGTGTTTTAATCTTCTCATTTGAATTGCAAATAAGAACAGAATCACCTTCCGTAATTATTTTCTTTCCCAATGCTTCTAACATGGCTAAATGAATTTTCACATCTAACAAACCATTCGGAAAATTGGATAGATGAACACTCTCTTCTGTTAGTAAAGAAGCAGCTAACAAACGCAAAGAACTATTCTTAGCACCACTTACGCTTACAGTGCCATTTAATTTGGTTTTTGTTATAGATAACGACATTGTTTTAATTATATATTTAGTTTGCCACTGTATATTTATTAGAGCTCACATCTGTCCAAAACGTTTTATAAGACCTTACTTCTTGGCTAAGTGACGGATTTCAATTAGAAACTTTCACCAATTTAAAAAGTATTTCATCTTTCTATAATTCTACAGTGTATTGGATTTGGCTTTAGGGTTTATATGTAATCTGCATATGGCTTATCTGGCCAATTTTATAGGTTCATTTTAACAATTTGTTCAATGTATTAGAAAGAATAAAGTAATTAATGATATTCACGTAAAATTATTTGTATATTATTAGAATTTGGCAAGTTCGCTATTATCAAATATGGACGATTATTGTTTTACACTTTAGTTTTTTTAACTTTCACAAAGAAAACACGTTTTCCTTAAACTACTACATGAACTTTCCTCCGTAATAATGGATAAAGTAGCAATTAACCAATTTAATTTTCTAATTTGAACTATGTCAAACAAAAAAGAATTATTTCTGATTATCAATCTTATATGGAAGGAAAACGCATGTATCTTCAATCGGCAAAAA
>JAIYEJ010000312.1 GCA_027487055.1 Methylotenera sp.
CAAAGCCCAATTGGCCGCACACCGCGCTCTAACCCTGCCACTTACACTGGCTTATTCACACCAATTCGCGATTTATTTGCTGGCGTTCCAGAAAGCCGCGCTCGTGGCTACGGGCCTGGGCGCTACTCATTTAACGTGAAAGGTGGCCGATGCGAGGCTTGCCAAGGCGATGGCGTGATTCGCGTCGAAATGCACTTTTTACCAGACGTCTATGTGCCATGCGATGTGTGTAAGGGTCAGCGTTACAATCGCGAAACCTTGGAAATCAATTTTAAGGGTAAAAATATTCACGAAGTGCTTGAAATGACGGTGGAGCAAGCGCACGATTTTTTTAAAGCCATCCCCGTGGTCGCGCGCAAATTACAAACTTTACTAGATGTGGGTTTGGGGTATATCACGCTTGGCCAAAGCGCTACTACATTGAGTGGCGGAGAAGCGCAAAGGGTGAAACTATCGCTAGAGTTAAGTAAACGCGACACGGGCAGAACTTTGTATATTTTAGACGAACCCACAACAGGCCTGCACTTTGCTGATATTCAATTGCTGTTAGATGTGATTCATAAATTACGTAATGCAGGCAATACCATCGTGATTATTGAGCACAATTTAGATGTGATTAAAACAGCGGATTGGATTATTGATATGGGCCCAGAAGGTGGCGATGGTGGTGGAGTAGTGGTGGGCGTTGGCACACCCGAAACCCTTGCAGAAAACAAAAATAGTTACACTGGGAAATACTTAAAAAGTTTACTTTAAAACAGCCATATCATACCTACCCTGGTAACCGTAAAGTTCATCACCGCTGAATATTAGCTAAAGCTGGTTATTCATGCGCGAAACCCATAAGGATAATACTTTGCAGGACATTTTTTTGATTGGCGGAATTTAAGCGGATTTTAAATTTTTTTAATTACGTTTAGTTGAAATAAGCGTAAGCAAAAATTGCGAGCATAACAAGCACCAATATAACTTTCAAAGCCAACGCGAGCACAAATCCTAAACCTGCTGCAATGCCAACGGTAGTGGCTTTTGAAGTCGCTTCTTTACTCATAATTTGATATGAAATAAGTTCGCCAATAATTGCACCAATTGCAGGGCCAACAATAACACCCACAATACCGCCCGCCAACCCAAGCAATGCGCCAATTCCTGCGCCCCAAAGTGCATATTTACTTGCGCCAAATTTTTTGGCCGTCATGATAGGCGCTGCAAAATCAATGACCCAAGCGAATATTGCAATGGCACCAATCATCACCATCGTGAGTACTCCGACTTGATTAAACCCGCCTTGCCACGCCGCCAAAAGTAAGCCAGCAAATACAAGAGGCACGCCAGGCAACATGGGTAAAATTGTGCCAGCGATACCAATTACAACCAGTAAAATAGCGACGATTATTTGCCAGACCATCGTATTCGCTTTCTATGTATAAGTTTGTTGTTTAAATGTATAGATCCAGACTAAGGTAATTCCGCAAAACGCATTCTGGCTTGTATGGTTGCTGTTCTGCGATTTAGATAGCGCGTATTGCGGTGCCCATCATAAAACCTTGGGTTAGGCACCATGGCCGCCAATTTTGCTGCTTGTGTTTTACTTAAACCCGCGGCGCTGGTCTTGAAATAATGTCTGGCGGCGGCCTCTGCACCAAATACGCCGTTGCCCCATTCAATCACGTTTAAATAAATCTCTAAAATGCGGCGTTTAGTCATCATTTTTTCCAGCATAAACGTAATAATGACTTCTTCCCCTTTGCGCCACGGCGTGCGGCTAGACGATAAAAATAAATTCTTGGCAAGCTGTTGGCTTATGGTAGAACCACCAGCAACTAACTTACCTTTCTTTAAGTTTTTATCAAGTGCTTTTTCAATTCCCTCCCAATCAAAGCCTTCGTGATGTTTGAATTTTGAGTCTTCACTTGCCACCACCGCTCGCTTGAGATGGTTTGATATTTTGTTGTAATCAACCCATTTATATTTGAGTTCTGCGTCAGGATTCTTTTCTTGCATCACCTCTAAACGCGCTTGCATAAATGCGGTAGAGTTGGGGTTGAATTTAATCCACCAACAAATATGCAAAAAAGCCCAAAGTTGAAAAAAAAGCACAAACAATAACAACAACACAAAAAAGCGCTTAAATAGTCCTCCGATACTCAATGAAGCTTTTGGAGATTTGTAAAACAGCCAGCGTATCAATTGCGGTTTCTCAACATTGCTATTACAGGCGTGGTTTCTGGTCGAACTCCGCGCCAGATATAAAACGCTTGTGCAGCTTGCTCAACTAACATGCCTAAGCCATCTGCCACTCGTGCGCCATTGGCGCGTGCTTGCGCCATAAATGGCGTTTCACGGCCATACATCATCTCGTAAGCTAAACTGTTTTTTGCAAACACAACATTCGGAATTGGTAAGGCCGCATCACTTAACCCTGTTGATGTACTATTAATAATCACATCAAATTCCATATCACCCAAGTCATCAAGCGGCACCGCCATACATACAGTGTTGCGATTGCTGGACTCGATAAGATTTGAAAGCACTTTTGCCGCTTCATTGGCTTTAGAAAAAGTACGATTAGAGATAATCACAAAACTTGGATTATTCTCAAGTAGGGATTGTAAGATACCAAACGCGGCACCGCCTGCGCCCAACAATAATATTCTAACGCCCTGCAGAGGTGTGTTTAAATTTTGTGTGACATCAGTAATAAAACCTATGCCGTCTGTATTATGGCCTTGAATATTATTGCGCTCTAGCACAAGCGTATTTGCAGCGCGCGCAACTTGTGCAAATGGTGTGAGATGATTGCTAAGTAAAAAAGCTTGCAACTTAAACGGCACCGTCACATTGACACCCTTGTAACCATCATCAATGAGCCTTTTAATTGTGAGCTCAAATTCATCCAAGGGCGCCAATAATGCTTGATAAGAAATATCCTGATTGGTTTGTTTTGCAAATGCCTGATGAATGAGTGGTGACTTGCTATGCGCTATTGGGTTGCCAATGACAGCGTACTTATCTGTCACTATTAATTACTCCAAGGTAAACCAGCATGTTTCCAGCCATTGATTTGTGTGCGTTGGTTTAAACTATTCATTTCGCCTTCAAAACCTTCAAGCATGTTATATGCTTTGCTATACCCTAACTGCTGGGCTACTAAGGCTGCGTTATGGCTACGCCCACCCGTGCGGCACACAAAAATAACCGTAAGATCTTTATCTACATTTGCTTGCAGCTGTTCTGCAAACGCATTATTTGGCGACATGCCAGGATAAAATGCCCATTCTATATGCGATGCCGAAGGAATACGTCCAACCAACTCAAGTTCAGCGCGGCTTCTCACATCAACCAAAACTGTGGCTGGGTCATGCTGCAACAAATCAAAAGCCTCTCTTGGAGTTAACTCTCCCTGATAAGGCAAGTTTTTTGCAGAAGCACGTTTAGCGGCAACTTCTAAAATTTCATTTAGCACATTCATTAAGCAACTCCTAAATTTTACTATTTAAAATTATAACGCGAAAACTCATTAGATTATGTGCACTAAAATATGCACCATTTGCGTGCATTTTTATTTGTTATGCACTTTTATGGCTCATACGATTTTTGGTTAATTTGCTAAGTTAATGACTAAAAACAAACTTTTGCTATTTTTTGCTGGCATAGTTCCTGCTAAAATGTGTTACTTATATAGTTAAGTAATTTTTTTAATAACAATTTTGTCTAATCATCGCCTAGGAGATAGCAATGTCAGTAGCAAAAGTAATGAAGATGGTAAAAGATAACGACATTAAATTTGTCGATTTTCGTTTTACCGATACCCGCGGTAAAGAACAACACGTAACTGTGCCTGTTTCTGCATTTAATGAAGATAAATTTACTGAGGGTCATGCTTTTGACGGCTCTTCAATTGCTGGTTGGAAAGGTATTCAAGCATCAGACATGCAATTAATGCCAGATGCAGCAACTGCAAATATCGATCCTTTCATGGACGAGCCAACACTTATCTTAACTTGCGATGTGGTTGACCCTACAGATGGTAAAGGTTATGACCGCGACCCACGTTCTTTAGCTAAACGCGCTGAAGCTTACTTAAAATCTAGCGGTATCGGCGATACAGCTTACTTTGGCCCAGAGCCAGAATTTTTTATTTTTGACTCTATCAACTGGTCTGTAGACATGTCTGGTAGCTCAGTAAAAATCAATTCAGAAGAGGCTGCTTGGGCATCATCTGAAAAATTTGAAGGTGGTAATACTGGTCACCGTCCAGGTATTAAAGGAGGTTATTTCCCAGTGCCACCAGTTGATTCATTACAAGACGTGCGCTCTGCAATGTGCTTAACATTAGAAGCAATGGGTGTGCCTGTTGAAGTGCATCACCATGAAGTTGCAACTGCAGGTCAATGCGAAATCGGCACAAAATTTGCCACATTGACACAACGTGCTGACTGGACACAAATTCTTAAATATGTGGTGTTAAACACAGCACATGCTTATGGTAAAACAGCGACATTTATGCCAAAACCAATGTTTGGCGACAACGGTTCTGGTATGCACGTGCACCAATCTGTTTGGAAAGATGGAAAAAACCTCTTCGCAGGTAATGGTTATGCGGGTTTAAGTGATTTTGCTTTGTACTACATCGGCGGCATTATCAAACATGCGCGTGCATTAAATGCAATTACAAACCCAGGCACCAACTCATATAAACGTTTAGTTCCACATTATGAAGCACCAGTTAAATTAGCTTACTCAGCTAAAAATCGTTCTGCTGCTATCCGTATTCCATTCGTACACGGCGAAAAAGCACGTCGTGTTGAAGCGCGTTTCCCAGATCCAATAGCTAACCCATACTTAGCATTCTCTGCATTGCTTATGGCAGGCTTAGATGGTGTACAAAACAAAATTCACCCAGGTGAGCCAGCAACAAAAGATTTGTACCATTTACCACCAGAAGAAGATGCATTGATTCCAACCGTGTGTTCTTCATTAGAACAAGCTTTGGAATACTTAGATAAAGATCGCGAGTTCTTAACACGTGGCGGCGTATTCTCAGAAGATTGGATTGATTCATATATTGCATTAAAAATGGAAGAAGTGACAAAAATCCGTCAAACACCACACCCAATCGAATTTAGCATGTACTATTCTTGCTAATTTCATACTTGGTTAGTTTTTAGCATGCACCAAAAAAGGGCGGCCTAGGCCGCCCTTTTTTACTGTTTATTTAGTTGTATATACATCACTTATTTCATTTCGTACTATGGCTGTCAACCGTAATAGCCAATACTTCGTTGCTAACTCTAAGAGTCTCGTCTAAACTATTGGTATGACTAAGAAAACATTTATTAATCAGCGTATCGCTTTTATCAACCTAATGGTTGTTGCCTGCATAATTTCGGCATCTGCCCATGCTGAAATTTATAAACATGTAGATGCTGAAGGCCGAGTAACGTATTCTAATGTTAAGATTAAAGGCGCAAAAAAACTCTATTTAGAGCCTGCTGACACCAGCTTTGGCAATGCCTCTGATGGCGAAACTAAACGTACACCATCTGCCAAAACGCCAACACCAGCAAGCTTTCCCAAGGTAGATGCTGGGACACAAAACCAACGTGATGTCAAGCGTAAAGAGATTCTACAATCTGAACTTGCG
>JAIYEJ010000277.1 GCA_027487055.1 Methylotenera sp.
AAATAATCACGCAGATTTTTAGCCACTTTGTAGCGCAACATCAAGTTTTTTTGCATCGCTGGGCGGCGCAAATCAATGTAACGATGCTGCAAGCGCACGGTTTCAGTGAGGTTTTCGTCATCTAACATAAACGGTGGCGTGAGTGATGGGTTCAATACCTCAATCTCGCTCGCTAACATTTCAACTTCACCCGTTGGAATGTTCGGGTTCACAGTGCCCTCAGGGCGCACGCGCACTTTACACACAATTTTTAATACAAACTCGTTACGCACAGATTCTGCAATGGCAAACGCTTCTTTTGTATCTGGGTCAATCACGATTTGCGCCATGCCTTCACGGTCACGCAAGTCAATAAATATTACCCCGCCGTGGTCACGTCGGCGATGCGCCCAACCGCAAAGGGTAACAGTTTGTCCGATTAGTTCGCGGTTTAATTGGCCGCAGTAATGTGTACGCATCATAATGTTGATTTAGTTTCTATTAAAAGGTTATTTATTTGTCTATTTTTTAAAGATTGATTAATTTTTTTGGTTTTTGCTTTGTTTTAGTATTGTTGACAGGAACAACCGTGCCCATACTAATAATGTATTTTAAAGCTTGGTCTACACTCATTTCTAGCTCAATAATATCCGTTTTTGGCAGCATTAAAAAAAATCCACTTGTTGGGTTTGGCGTGGTTGGCACATAAACACTGACATGCTCACCTTGTAGATGATGACTAACATCAGCACCTGGTGCGCCAGTTATAAATGCAATTGTCCATGCGCCTTCATGCGGATACTGAATCAAAACTGCTTTGCGAAAAGCATTACCTGAATCTGAAAACAGCGTATCTGAAACTTGCTTAACGCTGGAATAAATAGACTTAACGACTGGTACACGTGATAAAAGACTTTCCCACAACACAATAAGCTGCTGGCCAAAAATGTTAGTTGCGATGACACCGGTAATAAAAATAGTTAGCAATGTCAGCAATGCGCCAAGGCCAGGAATCTCTTGGCCAAAATACGCTTTAGGACGCCAAGTCTCTGGCAATAGCAGCAAGCTTTGATCTAAAGTATTAATTAAAGTACTGAGCACCCAAACTGTGATCACTAATGGCACTAATACCAGCAAGCCCGTAATAAAATATTTTTTCATTTAATTTGGTTAATGGTATCTAATTAAGTTAATGGCAAGCGCAACCGGGCGCACAAGCTGTCGCTACTGAGGAATCTGAAGCGCTAGACTCTTTACTCGTAGTGTTGTCGCCTGTTGTTTTATTACCGCTTGTTTTATCAATTGCAGATTTACTATTGGTATTTTTAAAGTCAGTTGCATACCAGCCTGTTCCATTTAGCTGAAAGCTAGGTGCAGAAAGCATTTTTGTGAAAGCCTCGGCCTTACAACGTGGGCAAGTGGTCGTGTTTGATTCGCTCATTTTGCGCATCATTTCACCTTTGTGTCCACAGTTTGTGCATTGAAAATCGTAAATTGGCATTGTGTATTAATTTGATTGAGTAAATTGTTAGTAAAAATCTAAAGAGAGAATTATAACCGATGTGAATTAAATGTTTAATTGATTGTTTTGAAATAGTTAAACAAAGAAAAACCCCTGTAGATTCTTAGCCTACAGGGGTTTATTTACATCTTAGTTAAGGTGTACCTTAAAATGGTATGTCATCCTCAAAATTATCAAAGTTATTACCAGCGCTTGCAGGATTAGCTGCTGGTGCTTGAGTGGCAGGCGCTTGATTTAATCTAGCTGGTGCTTGATTAAAGTCATCATGACCGCCACCTTGATCCATGCCGCCATCATAACTTGCACCACCGCCACCTTCTTTGCTACCCAGCATTTGCATTTGGTCGCCAATAATCTCTGTGGTGTAGCGCGTGACGCCATCTTTCTCCCACTTGCGGGTTTGTAAGCGGCCTTCAATATACACTGGGCGGCCTTTTTTTAAATATTCGCCGGCAATTTCGGCTAAACGGCGGTACATCACAATGTTATGCCACTCGGTTTTCTCTTGCTTAACGCCAGATTTATCTTTCCAATTTTCGGTGGTGGCAATACTAAAGTTAGCCACCGCCTCACCATTCGGCATATATCTTACTTCTGGGTCGCGCCCCAAATTACCCACTAAAATTACTTTATTTACTGATGCCATTTTATGCGCCCCCTATCAAATTAAGTATTGCTTGCTCAACATCTTCTTGTTGCGCTTTTGTTTGCTGATTGTTTATTTTAACAATTAAATTATGCTCTTGGGCAATTAAAGTGGCATCTACCACTCCGCCCAAATTTTTAACGGCTAATTCTAATTGTTGGTACTGAAGCGCCGTTAAGTTACCTACATGGTACATTTTGGTTTTAACGGTAGGCGGCGGCTTCATACCAAACGCTAGTATCAACCAAGCGCCCATCAGCACCGCGCAGAATATAAACACAGCAGAAAATCCCATTGTTTGCGAAAAAAATCCACCCATTACCGCACCTAAAAACATGCCAAATGATTGTGCAGTATTATGCACGCCCATGGCTGTGCCCTTGTAAGCAGGTGGTGCCATTTTAGATATTAACGATGGCAAGGAAGCCTCTAACACATTAAATGCCACAAAATATAAAAAGAGTGAGCTGACAATACCCCAAAACACATGAATATTAAGTGCGAAGGTGATTTGTGCAATTAACATTAAGGCAACAGCGCCAATAAATACTGGCTTCAGTTTAGCGTATTTTTCGGCATAAATAATTGCTGGGATCATCAATACAAATGAAGCCACCAATACAGGCAAATACACTTGCCAGTGCTGGTTCTCAGACATGCCACTGGTTTCTTTTAATGCAAATGGCACCACAATAAACATGGCCATTTGTGCGCCATGCAAACAAAAAGTACCAAAATTTAAACGCAATAATTGTTTATCACGAAGCACATCTTTAATTTTGCCAGGTGCGGCTTGCGCATCAGAGTGAAATTGACTGTAAGCAGGGTCTGGCACGGCATATTTCACCACGGCGATAGCCAATATTGAAAGCACCGCTGTCATCCAAAATATGCCAGACACACCTATCCATTGGTTTAAAAGTGGCGCAGCTACAAGCGAGATTGCAAACGTTAAACCTATCGTCGCACCAATCATTGCCATGGCTTTAGTGCGATGTTCTTCACGGGTGGAATCTGCCACCAGCGCAGTGACGACCGCTGAAATTGCGCCTGCGCCTTGAATTGCCCGACCTACAATTACCATATAGATATCATTCGAAACCGCAGCTAGCACACTGCCAATTGCGAATAAAACTAAGCCAATATAGATTAAATTTTTACGTCCATACTTGTCGCTTGCCATGCCAAACGGCAATTGCAATAACACCTGCATTAAACCATATGCGCCTAGCGCCAAGCCGATCAGCGTGTGATTGTTACCGCCTTCTAATTTTTCTGCGTAAATTGCAAAAATTGGCAACAATAAAAACATCCCCAACATACGTAAGCCATAGATAGAAGCCAAGCTAATGGTCGCGCGTAGCTCGGTTGGGGTCATTTTTTCTGGAATTTGCATGAATGCTATTTTTTTAATACTTAGGTTTAATTAAGGTTTAAATACTTAAATGGATGGAAGAATTACAAATAATTGCGTATATTAACAGGTTGCCTTAATTTTCGACAAAGCTAAATGGAATTTATTAAAATCCGCGGCGCACGCACGCACAACCTCAAAAATATTTCGCTCGATTTACCGCGCAATAAAATGATTGTCATCACGGGCTTATCTGGCTCTGGTAAGTCATCATTAGCTTTCGACACTTTGTATGCCGAAGGTCAGCGTCGCTATGTTGAAAGTTTATCTGCGTATGCGCGGCAATTTTTAGCGCGTATGGATAAACCTGATGTCGACTTAATCGAGGGTTTATCGCCTGCGATTTCAATTGAACAAAAATCCACCTCGCACAACCCACGCTCAACCGTTGGAACAGTGACCGAAATTCATGATTATTTGCGCTTGCTTTACGCGCGTGCTGGCGACCCAGAATGCCCAGAACACGGCATTAAGCTTGAAGCGCAAACCGTGAGCCAAATGGTGGATAGCGTTTTAAAATTACCAGAAGATACTAAGCTCATGATACTTGCACCAGTGGTGCGCGAGCGCAAAGGTGAGCAACTCGATTTATTTGAAGATCTAAAAGCGCAAGGGTTTGTGCGGCTACGCGTAGATGGCAAAGTGTTTGAAATGGATAGCCTGCCGCAACTTGCCAAAACTACCAAACACAATGTAGATGTTGTGGTGGACCGCCTCAAAATTAAAGAGGACATGAAACAGCGTATCGCTGAATCACTAGAAACTGCTCTACGTTTGGCAGAAGGCAAAGCCATCGCGCTAGAGATGGATACGGACAAAGAGCATTTATTCTCCGCTAAGTTTTCTTGCCCCGTGTGTGACTACTCACTTGTCGAACTTGAGCCGCGTCTATTCAGTTTTAATAACCCGATGGGCGCTTGCCCAAAATGTGATGGATTGGGAAATGTTAACTTTTTTGACCCAAAACGTGTGGTGGCTTTCCCTACATTATCACTCGCGAGTGGCGCAATTAAAGGCTGGGATAAACGTAACCAATTCTATTTTCAGATGTTGGCAAGCTTGGCTGGACATTATAATTTTGATCTAGAAAAGCCATTTGAAGAGTTACCTCTACACATTCAAGATGTGTTGTTAAACGGCAGTGGCAAAGAACAAATTACCTTTAAATACTTAAACGAGCGCGGTACCTTCTTTGGCAAAACGCACACGTTTGAAGGCATTTTAAATAATCTGCAACGCCGTTACCGCGAGAGCGACTCTGCTGCCGTGCGCGATGAACTTGCAAAATACATAAATAGCACCACTTGCCCAGACTGCGCCGGCACACGCTTACGTATTGAGGCGCGCCACGTCAAAGTGGGTGGGCAAAATATTCATCAAGTCTGCCAAGTGCCTTTAAAGCAAGCGCTTACTTTCTTTGAAACGCTTAAGCTAGAAGGTGCCAAACTTGCCATTGCTGACAAAATAGTTACAGAGATTCAAAACAGATTGAAGTTCTTAACCAATGTGGGTCTTGAGTATTTATCACTTTCACGCTCGGCCGAGACTTTATCGGGTGGCGAAGCACAGCGTATTCGCTTGGCTTCACAAATTGGTAGCGGTTTAACAGGCGTGATGTATGTGTTGGATGAACCCAGTATTGGCTTGCACCAGCGCGATAATGACCGATTGCTTGAAACACTAAAACGCTTGCGCGACATTGGCAACACAGTCATTGTAGTGGAGCATGACCATGACGCGATTTTAGCGGCGGATTATGTGGTGGATATTGGACCAGGCGCTGGCGAACATGGCGGACAAATTGTTGCAGAAGGCACGCCAACAGAAATTCAAGCCAACCCAAAATCGCTCACAGGCCAATATTTAAGTGGAAAAAAACAAATTGAATATAAACGATTGCGCACCAAAGCCGACCCAACACGTTGGCTAAAACTAAACAACGCCACTGGTAATAATTTAAAAAACGTATCGGTAGAAATACCTGTGGGATTACTTACATGTATTACTGGAGTTTCTGGCTCAGGCAAATCCACCTTAATTAACGACACTTTATATCGTGTGGTGGCACATCATTTATACGGTAGCAGCACAGAAGCCGCGCCATTTGG